>JBELMB010000232.1:0-7915 GCA_042088665.1 Sagittula sp. | reverse complement strand
TCAGCAAAAGCCCACCGGCCTGCCCCAAAGCGCGGCGCACCCCGTCCCATCCACCAAGCCACAAACATAGCAGACCCGAGCCCAGCGCGAGGCCCAAGAAAACCATGTCGGACGCACGGATCCTCCAGCCAGACCCTGTGGAGGGTTTCTCAGGCATCAGGTGTGCGGTAGGGTTCGGCCGCGATGCGGAAATAGCGGTGGCCTTTGCCCCGTGCCCAGTTGCGCAAGTCGATATTGAGCATGTCGTCAGGCTCGTGCGTTTGCACAGAATAGCGGTCACCGCTGAAGGTGAACTCCAGAAAGCCAACCCAGGGCGTGCCGCCCCAGGCGCTGCCGCTTGACAGGAACGCGGTGCCCGGCGCCCAGATATGGGCGATGTTGTCAAAGATCATTCGCTTGTCGCGGTGCAGGTGTCCCGAGGCGACAAACTGCACGTTGGCCTCCCTGAACAGCCCCAGGTAATCGGCACGCGGCCCCGGCGTGACTGTGGCCGAGGTGGTGGCGTCGGTCTCACCCGGATGGTTTGCAAAGAACGGCACATGGGTAAAGACACCAATGGGCCCGGTGTGTGTCAGGGCGTCTACCACCATGGCGCGCTGTTCGGCCTCGGCCTCGTAGCCGCTTTCAAAGAGGAAGGGATTGAGACCGACGAACCGCCAATTGCCGTGGTCGAACTGCCAGAAATCTGCGCCCACCCGGGTCAGGTATTCCTGGCGACGCTCGGGCGTCATCTGCTGCTCGGCATCGGCTGCGGCAGGCGAGTAGCCCACGTCGTGATTGCCGGGCACCACATGTGTCGCCGGTGCGCTAAACCGCTTCATCTGCGCCGCGGCAAAATCCAGATCCGCGGGCCTATGGGGTCCGTTCAGCGACAGGTCGCCCGTCACCACGGCCACATCGGGCTGAAGTGCATTGGCGGCCTCAAGCGCCACGTCGAAATTGTGAAAGAAGAACGGATGTGTGCCGCTGACATGGGTGTCTGATAGCATCACAAGGCGGAAATCGGTCATTGAGAGGTCCTCGGGCGTCAAATGAAAAGGGTGGCCCGAAGGCCACCCCTTTGCGTCAGTTTTCAGTGAAAGAGATGTTGTAGTCGCGGAAATCCATCCAATACATGCCGTAGTTCTGCCACTGGATGTCGTCGCGGACGCCATAGATCTCGACCGGGCGATACAGCAGCATGGCGGGCACTTCGTCTTCCCAGATCTCCAGCATCTCGCCAAAGGCGGCCTTGCGCGCCTCTGGGTCGCTTGACCGCTCTAGCGTCTGGCCCAGTTCAAGGAACCGTTCCGGTACGTCCCACATGGGCCGCGCTGTGCGGTGCGGGCCGCCTTCGGCTCCCCAGTAGGCCCACATGGGCGCGGCGGGGTCGGGGAAATTGAAATTGGCCGAGATCGGGAAAGCGTCCCAATCGCCGCGGGGGTTCATCTGGCTCCAGTTTTCGCGGATGGTCAGTTCGACATTGAGACCTACGGCCGACCATTGCTGCTCCATCACCTGCACGGCGCGATCCATGTTCACGTAATACCCGCCAACCATGGCAAGCTTCAAAGGCGCGCCGTCATAGCCGGCTTCTGCCAGCAGTTCCTTGGCCTTTTCCGGATCATAGGCACGCGGCACTTGCGGCGCGTGGTATTTGCCATATTCCGGAAAGCTGAAACCTTCCGGTACGCTGTTCAGGCCGTTCCAAAGCTTGTCGACAAGGATTTGGCGATCGGTGGCATGCACCAAAGCCTGACGGATCAACTTGTTATTTGTGACCTCACCCGTCGGCTCGTCCTGATCGGCGTTAGGAAACATGATCAACTGCACGTTTTCGAGCACCGACGCCTGGGTGTGAAAACCGTCTTCACGGTCCACCAATTCGGCCTGAGCAGGCGGGATCGACGTGATGATATCATACTCGCCCGTGATCAGACCAGCGATACGGGCGGATGTCTCTGGCACGGCCTTGTATGTGATCTTTGAAAGCGGGGGCTTGCCACCCCAGTAGTCGTCAAATGGCAAAAGCGTGAGGCTGTCAGGCGTGACCTCGTCAATGTAGTAGGGGCCTGTGCCGATGGGGGCACCGGCAAAGGCCGGGTGGCCCAGCTCTTGGTAGACATCCGCTGGCACAACCTTGCCTGCCCGTGTCGACAAGCGCGGCAGGAAGGCAGCGTCGGGGGCGTGGGTCTCGACAATGATTGTCTCAGCATCCACCACGCGGGCGCCTTTGATCGGCGTGGCGATAGAGTGATTGCGGATTTCGCGGCGCTCTTGGCTCAGGGTAAAGGCCACATCTTCGGCGGTCATCTCCCGACCATTGTGGAACTTTACGCCCTGACGGATCTTCAGCTCCCATTCGGTGGGCGAGATCTGGGTCCACGACGTTGCCAGCCCCGGGACCAAGTCGATCCCGGTGCCATCGGGCTTGGACAACCAGTCACGCTTGACGATGTTGTCATAGAGGTTGTGCACGATCCGGCTGGCATAGTTGGAGGCATCATAGCCGCCATAAGAGCCGCGGTTGAGTTCGGGCATGGCGATGGTCAGTTCCGGGCGCGGATCGTGGCCGTCGGCGAGCGCAGTGGTCGCCATCAGGGCCGCGGCAAGGGTCAGTGCAAATCGGGTCATTGGGAGCTCCCTTGAGATTTGAGGAACCAGGGCGCGCCTGCGCGGCGCGCCCTGGCGGTGTGGCGAGAGTTACTCAGTGACGAACGACACGTTGTAATCGCGGAAATCCATCCAGTAGAAACTGTAGGGCGTCCACTGCAGGTCCTTGCGCACGCCGTAGATCTCGATCGGGCGATACATGATCAGGGCCGGGTTTTGTTCCTGCCACTCGTCAAGGCCTTCGTGGAAGGACTGGATGCGCATTTCGGAATCAAGCGTCTGTTCGAGGATCGCACCGATACGCAGATATTCTTCGGTTGGCTCCTGCACGTTACGCGCGAGATAAGACGCTGACGGTTCCGCGAAGCGCCACCACCAGGGAGAGAGCGGATCGGGGATGCGGATGTTGGAGGAGTTGATCCAGACGTCCTGCCAGCCATAGGGGCGCTGCTGCCCCCAATTCTCGACGAATTGCAGACGGACATTCAGGCCAACAGCCTTCCACATCTCCATCATCACCTGAACGGCACGATCTCCGTTCACGTAGTAGCCTGCGGTCACAGCGATGACGATCTCCTGATCCTCATAACCCGCTTCCTTCAGCAGAGCCTTCGCACCTTCGGGATCAAAGCCGATGGGTTTGCGATCCGGGTCGTGCATCTCGCCATACATCTCCCATGTCGGACCGGCAGGCACTTTGGCCAGACCGTTCCACAGGCGATCGGCGATCTTCTGACGGTCCACCGCCATGATCATCGCCTTGCGAACCAGCGGGTTGCGCACAGCCGCTTCGCGGCCATCGCCGCGGTCGCAGCCTACACCTTCTTCGCCGCAGCCGGTCATGAAGGTCAGATGGTGCATGTTTTCGACTTCGATTGAGCGCGTTTCGTAGCCGTCCTCACGATCAATCAACTCTGCCTGGTCCGGCGGGATCGAGGTGATGATATCGTATTCGCCGGTGATCAAGCCCGCAAGCCGGGCTGAGGTCTCGGGCACAGAGCGGAAGGTGATCTGGCTAAATGGGGGCTTGCCACCCCAATAGTCGTCAAACGCTTTCAGAACGATGTAATCATCCGCCACGCTTTCCGCCCAGTAGTAAGGACCGGTGCCCACGGGTGCCGCACCAAAGCCTTCGTAGCCGCGCTCGCGGTAGAGTTCCGCCGGAACCACGTGACCGATCACATGCGCCAGGCGGTGCAGCAAAACCGGATCTGGATACTTTGTTGTTACACGGACTGTTTCCGCGTCGATCACTTCAACCTTCTCCAATGAGGAGGCCAGATTGTGCGGGCGGATCTCGAAGCGTTCTTGAGAGATCGTGAAGGCGGCATCCTCGGCCGTCATCTCGCGCCCATGGTGGAACTTGACGCCCTGACGGACTTTGAACTCCCAGTTAAGGTCATCGATCTGTTCCCAGGCGGTGAAGATGCCCGGAACAATCTCAGTGCCGTCATTGCCATTTGGCCCGTTCAGCCAGTCGCGGTTCAGAAGGCCATCCATGACCGACTTGATGACGCGGCTGTCGAAATTTGATTCCGCAACGGCCGGGTGCAGGCGCTGCATGGCCGCCATGGCGATGGTCAGTTCCGGGCGATCTTCGGCTTGGGCAAATGACGCCGCGAAGGACACATAACTTGTGCCAGCCAGCATGATGGCGATCAGTGATTTGCGCATAAGTCTCTCCATGTAATGAACGCGTGTTTGTCCAGCGCATGAGCACACTCTATTGATTCATTCGTGCGACAATATCGTATCAATTTGGCGCAATAGGATTTACTTATTGAAAATTATGAATTATTTATTTCCCATCCACCAAATACGAGATTTGGTGTGAATTATTTGTGTAAATTGCAAATAAGGGCTTTTTTGTTGAATTTACTATCACCTGGAAAAGAATCGACAGTGTAATCAAGAAATCTGTTTTCAAGACATGAAACTGTCATGCCCGCCAGTCATCAAGACCACGATTGGTCGGAGGTTTCATGCTTGGCTTCATCTCACTGAAAATCTTGCGTGCTATCGCGACGCTGTGGATTGTTGTCACATTCGTTTTCATCATTCTCAGGGCGTCGGGGGACCCGACTTATGTGCTTTTGCCCGACGACACGCCGCAATACATCATCGAAATTTACCGCGAGCGCTGGGGTATTGATCGCCCGATGTGGGAGCAATACTTCACCTACATGGGCTCGCTCCTGCGGGGCGATTTCGGGGTTAGCTTCTTTGACTTCCGTCCTGCGCTTGACCTCGTGCTCGAGCGGGTTCCAAAGACGCTCCAGCTTGGTTTGGTCGCCTATGCGGGCGGCGCGATCATTGGCGTCACGCTGGGCGTGATTGCGGCCGTCAACCGCAATACTTTCATTGACCGGGCGACAATGGCCTTGGCCGTCTTTGGCTATTCGATGCCGAACTTCTTCTTTGGCCTCGTTCTGATCATAGTCTTTTCGCTGCAATTGCGCTGGTTGCCACCATCTGGTTCCGACACATGGCAGCATATGGTGATGCCTGCCGTGACTCTGGGACTGGCGGCGGCATCCCAGATCGCGCGGTTCACGCGTTCTTCTGTTCTGGAAGTGCTCCGGCAATCTTACATCCGCACAGCGCGCGCCAAGGGCGCGTCTTGGCCGCGGCGGATCCGCTGGCATGCGTTGCCAAACGCGGCGATCCCCACGGTGACAGTCCTGGGGTTTCAGTTCGGTCTGATGATCGCCGGAACCGTGGTGATCGAAACGGTCTTTGCCTGGCCCGGCATGGGGCGGCTCTTTTACCAGGCAGTGAACGCGCGGGACTACGCGGTAGTACAGACCATCATTCTGCTGATCGCCGTGTCCATCATCCTCATCAATCTGCTGGTCGACATGCTTTACGCTGTGCTTGACCCGCGGGTGCGTCTGACAGGGAGTGCCTGAGATGGCGGTCATTGAACCAAGCGACGCGGTCCCGACAAGCGACGCGGTCATTGTCAAACCGCCGAGTTTCGTCAAACGCGTCGGTCTCGACCGGCCTTGGATCGTGATCTTTGCGGGCACCTATTTGGCCCTTGTGGTACTGGTTGCGATCTTTGCACCACTTCTGCAGCCCTATGATCACGCAGCGCAAGACCTGTTTGAGATCCGCAACCCGCCGGTCTTTATGGGAGGGGATTGGCGCTATATTCTGGGGTCAGATGATCTGGGCCGCGACGTGCTTAGCCGGGTGATCTATGGCACCAAGATCTCGGTGGTGATTGCGCTGGTGGGCACCGGGATCGGCGCGGTGCTGGGGTCGTTCCTGGGGATTGTGGCGGCGCATTTCAGAGGCTGGGTCGATGACCTGATCATGATGTTCGTCGACGCCCAGTCCTCCCTTCCGTTCCTGATATTCGCGCTGGCGGTGCTCGCCTTCTTTTCCGGGTCTTTCGTTGTGCTCGTCATCGTCGTCGGCATTGACGGATGGGAGCGCTATGCCCGCCTGTCGCGCGGGATGACGATGGCAGGATCCTCCAACACCTATATCGAGGCGGTGAAGGCTTTGGGTGTGCCCACCTGGAAGGTCTATGCCCGCCACTTGCTGCCCAATATCCTGCCGGCCCTTATGATCCAGTTTACGATCAACCTGCCGGGCACGATCCTTTTGGAGACCTCGCTGTCCTTCCTGGGCCTTGGGGTGCAACCGCCCATGACCTCGCTGGGGCAAATGCTGGGCTATGGCCGCGACTACCTGCTGCAGGCGCCCTGGATCGCCGTTGTCCCCGGGATGACGATCTTCTTTATCACTTTGTCAATCTCGATCCTCGGCGACTGGCTGCGGGATCACCTGGACCCGAGCCTCAGATGACCTTAGCCGAACCAACCTTTAGAAAACCTCAGGTGGGCCCTACGGATGCGCCGCGTTCCCCTCAGGCCCAGTCACTTCTAGAGGTCCGCGACCTGCGCGTGGGTTTTGAAACCGCCGACGGAGAAAAGATCATCGTCGCCGTGGATGGTGTCTCTCTCTCGGTGCCCGAAGGCGGCACACTCGGTCTTGTTGGGGAAAGCGGGTCCGGCAAGTCGGTGACCTGCCTGTCCGTGCTCAAGCTCTTGGCCGAGCGGGGGCGCATTCTCAGCGGCGAGGTGCTGTTCGAAGGCCGCGACTTGATGACGCTTGGCCAGGACGAGATGCAGGCCCTGCGCGGCGACGAGATCGCGATGATCTTTCAGGATCCGATGAGCTCGCTCAACCCGGTCAAACGCGTGGGCTGGCAGATCGCCGAGGCGTTGGTGATCCACGAAAACCTCAGCTTCAGCGCGGCCGAGGGTAAGGCCATCGAGCTTCTGGCTGCTGTGGGCATCCCAGAGCCCAAGATGCGCGCGCGGGCCTTCCCGCACCAGCTTTCAGGCGGCATGTGTCAACGTGTGATGATCGCGATGGCCCTGGCCTGCAAGCCCAAGCTTTTGATTGCGGATGAACCGACGACGGCGCTGGATGTGACCATTCAAGCGCAGATCCTGCGGCTTTTGCGGCAATTGGCCGATGACACAGGCACCGCGGTGGTGCTGATCACCCATGATCTGGGTGTGGTGGCCGAAGTCGCTGACGAAGTCGCAGTGATGTATGCAGGCCGGGTTGTGGAAACGGCGCCCGTGGCGGAGATCTTTGCCGATCCCAAGCATCCTTATACGATGGGCCTTTTGGGGTCTCTGCCCAGCCGCAGCACAAGGGGCGCGCGCTTGCCGATGATCAAAGGCACGGTTCCAGCGCCCGAGCTATACCCGTCTGGGTGCCGCTTTGCCCCGCGCTGCCCACGGGCCAGCAGCCTGTGTAGTCGCGAAAAGCCACAAACATCTCAATATCTTGACCGGCGTTTTGCCTGTCACCATCCCATTGGCACGGCACTATGAACGCTCTTGTCGAATTCAAGCGGGTGAAGCGCGTCTTTCAGGTGCGCAATCCCGCCGCGATCCTGGGCGGCAAACGCGACCTGGGGGCCGTGCAAGACGTCAGCTTTAGCATCGCGCCGGGGCAGACTCTTGGGTTGGTCGGTGAGTCTGGCTGCGGAAAATCGACTGTTGGTAAACTGGTGCTTGGGCTCTTGCCGCCCACTGAAGGCGAGATCCTGTTCGACGGCGCGCCGCTCACCGCTGATCCGAAGGATCCAGCCTGGCGCGAGCGCCGCCGCGACATGCAGATGATCTTCCAAAACCCTTTTGGCGCCTTGAACCCGCGGCTGACCATCGGGCGTCAGATGCGCGAGGTTCTGGACACCCACAAGATCGGCGCTCTGGAAGAGCGCGACGACAAGGTAGTCGTTTTGATGCGCTCGGTCGGGCTTGAGCCGCATATCCAGGACCGCTACCCGCACCAA
>JBELMB010000231.1:0-7924 GCA_042088665.1 Sagittula sp. | reverse complement strand
CGTATGTTGCGGATCGGTAAAGACCTGTGCGGGCGGGCCCTGTTCGAGGATGCGCCCCGCGTCCAGAAAACAGACGCGGTCTGCCAACTCTCGGGCGAACCCCATTTCATGGGTGGCGAGGATCATCGTCATGCCTTCGGAGCGCAGTTGGCGGAGCACGTCCAGAACTTCGCCCACCAATTCGGGATCCAGCGCCGAGGTGATCTCGTCAAAGAGCATGATCTCCGGTGCCATGGCCAAGGCCCGGACGATCGCCACCCGTTGCTGTTGCCCGCCGGAGAGCTGGTCGGGATAATGTCCCATGTGGTCGGCCAATCCAAAGCGGTCGAACAACCCGCTTACCTTGTCACGCAGGCTGTCGCGTGGCGCCTTGCCCAACCGGCGGGGTGCCAGCAGTGCATTGTCCAGCGCCGTCATGTGTGGAAAGAGATTGAAGCTTTGGAAGACCAAACCGATGCGCTGACGCACGGGCTGTGGATCCAGTCCGGGTTCCGCGATATCGGCCCCGTCAAGAAGGATCTGTCCGTCGTCGATAGGCACAAGGAGGTTCATGGTCTTCAGCAGCGTCGATTTGCCGGAGCCGGATGCCCCGATGAGGCAGACCATCTCGCCGCGCGCCACGTCGAGGTCGACCCGGTCCAGAACCGTGTTCGTGCCAAAGGCCTTTGTCACCGCGCGCAGGGCAAGCTGGGTCATGAACGGGCCCGCCGTTCGCGATTCATCAGGTGGTCGGCGTAGCGCGTGGCCGGGATGGTGATCGCCAGAAAGATCAGTGCCGCGCCCACATAGGGTGTGAAATTGGCCAGCAGGCTCTTGTACACCCCGGCCTGGCGAAAGATCTCGACCGGGCCGATGAAGCTGAGCAGCGCCACGTCTTTTTGCAGCGCGATGAAGATGTTCATATTGGCGGGCACCACACGTCTTATGGCCTGCGGGAGGATCACGAACCGCATGGTGTCCCCCCCCGACAGACCCAGCGACAGTGCGGCGTCACGCTGGCTTTCATGGATCGAATCGATGCCGGAGCGCAGGACCTCGGCCACATAGGCGGCATAGACGAGAATCAGGGCCAGTGACCCCCAAATATAGGGCGAGTTCCATGGTCGCGGCAGGCCTAGACCGGGGATGCCAAAGCCGATGAGGTAGATCACGAGGATCACCGGCAAACCGCGAAACACGTCGATAAATCCGATGGCCGCCAGCCTGACGGGTGTCAGCGCCGGCGCGCGCAGGTCGCGGGCGATGGCCAGAAGCAGCGCAAGGATCGCGATCAGCGGCGCGCACCAGGCAAAGATGGCCACATCCATCACGAAGGCTTCGAGAAGGCCGGGGAAGGTCTTTGCAAAGACCTCGGCGTTGAAGAAGCTGCGCTGCACGCCCTCCCAACCGGGGGCGCGGGGCACAAGGAGGATCAGCGCCAGAAGGACGATCCCGGTAGAGCCCGCCGCGATCAGGTTGGCGCGGCGGCGCTGCTGACGTTCATAGAGTTGACGGCGCGTGGCCATGAAACACTCGTCACGCCGCAGCGGGCGTGCCTTGACTAGGGCCTTGACTTGGACATTGACGTGGGCCTGCGCGCCGGGGCGCGGCAGGCCAGAGGTTCGGCCGCATCTTGGTCAGGTCGAAAGCCTGATCTTGGGCCCAGACTCGGATCAGGTTACTCGATGACGGGCACGCCAGTTGTGTCCTGCAGCCACTCGGCCTCGATCGCGGCGAGGGCACCATTGTCGGTCAGCGTGGTCAGGGCCGCATCGACGCAGGCTTTCAGCGCGCTGCCCTCTTCCATCAACATGCCGAACTGGTCCGGGTTCTCGGAGCGGTCCGCCGGGAACTGGCCCAGCAGCGTGCCGCCATTCACCACCACGGCTGACAGGTAGAGCGCTGTCGGCAGATCGAACAGCGCCGCATCGATCTGACCCGCCTGCATGGCGGCGGTCACATCAACGTTGTCGTTGTACAAGAGCGGGTCCTTTTCGGGGCCGATCAGGTCCTGCAGCATGGGCACGGCGGTGGTATTGGCATCGGCCCCCCAGATCAGCCCCTTGAGCGACTCCAATGTCGGCTCTGCGCCGCCTTCGACCACGGATGTGGTGGTCAGGACCGCCATCGCGGAACTGTAGTAAGGCAGGGAGAAATCGACGATCTTTTCGCGCTCTTCAGTGATCGAGAACTGCTGGAGGTTGATGTCAAAATCCTTTGCGCCCGGCTGGATCGATTGATCGAAAGAGGTGCGCACCCATGTGACGGCCTCCGCGTCAAAGCCCATCTCGGCGGCGACGGCATAGGCGACGGCCGCTTCGAAGCCATTGCCGCTTTCGGGGGCGTCGTCCATGACCCACGGGTAATAGGCGGGATTGCCCGTGGCGATGGTCAGCATGCCCTCGGTCAGGGTCTTGCCGGTTGCGCAGGTTTCTGCGGTGGCGGCGCTTGCGAGGCCCAGGATCAGGGCGGCGGCGCCTGCGCCTGCAAGGCTGTGTTTGATGAGATGGTTCATGTCGGATCCCCTGTGGCTGTTGCCGCCAGAGTTGCCGCGCTGCGGCGGCTTGTCAAACCGTGACTGGCGCAATCTGTCAGTCGCCGATCAAAGGGGCACCTTGATGCGTGCCGGATCACAGATCGGCTGCGGCGGATCGGACAGCCCTGAGCCGCCCCAGAGAAACGCCAGAGAGACCCCGGAGAAGCATCAGGAAAGTCCCGGACCGAAATCACTGTCCCCAAACGCGAAACGCCCCGGTGCAAGACCGGGGCGTCGCGTCACATGGATCCGGAAAGGATCCGAAAGCGATCAGTTGGACGTGCAGCGCAGAACGTCGCGCGTGCCGCGCCAGAAGGTCGTCACGGTGACATAACGCAGGCCCTTGTGGGCATCCGCGCAGGCCAGCGAGCCATATGTGCCACGGATGTAGGGGCGATAGTCGGTGTACTTGTTTGCAATGCCGCGATACTTGATCGAGCGCGACGCGGTGTTCGGGCCAACCTCTTTGAACGGCGGCTTGTAGCTGTTGCGGATCTCGGCGTCGACGGCGGGGTGATAGCCGGGGAAAGGGTCTGGGGTGCCATACTCGGGGCCGGTCCAAGTTTCTGCGGCAACGGATGTGCCAAGAACTGCGAGGCCGAGGGCCAGTGCACCGGCAATAGTGTTGATTTTCATATCTTACCTCCAAAATGTGTTGATACGGCGATTAAATACCGATTCTCAGCCGCCTGTCTTCAAAAAAAGAACCGCAGCTTGAAAACACTTTGCCTGTCCTCACCCTCGGGTCGAGTAAGGCATTCCTTAATCGAGAGCGGATAAGGGGCGTCTCGGGGTTGAACGGCCATGATCCAAGGGACGTGTCTGTCGAAGCTTTGTCATAACTTAATGTTTTCAGGATGTTGGGTCAAGTTTTGAGCGGTTTGACACTTGCAGGTTCAGGGCCGCGGCCTGCTATGTCGGTGGCGTGAAGCGGAATATGCAAGCGCGCATTATTGTTTTCGATTAAATCCCTAATTCGGGAATTTATTCCATATATGGCCGGGATTTTTTGGCGAGAGGTCCGTAGATTTTATGACAGGACAATGACAGGTCGCGCGCCAACCTACCTTATTGCCCGGATCGAACGTACATAAAGGGGAAACAATTGCGCCGTGACGTCAGCATTGTTCGATGACAATTGATCTGCCGCCTTTGCAGGCAGCTTGCTCACCCCATGACGGCCCGTCGGATCAGGTTCAGACCTGCGAGAAACAGCACCACCAGAGTGGCCTTGCGAAACGCGGCCTGGTTGATCCGGTCCTGTATCAACCCACCCATCCACATGCCCAGCAGCGCGGGCGGCACCAGCAAGGCCGACAGCACAAGGCTGCGGGCCGTTACGATGCCCGAGCCAACATGCGCCACGGCCAGCGCCACCGCGCCCAGCCCGTAAATCACCCCTTGCACGCGCATCTGTTCGCGCTTTTCCGTGCCAATGGCCGTGAGATAGGCCACCGTCGGCGGCCCCCAGACACCGGACAGCCCACCGATAAAGCCGGCAACGCTGCCCACGGCCGCTTCTGTCCGCCAGTTGGGCCCATTGCGCAGATGCAATTGCCAACCTGCAAGCTGCACCATCGCAAAGAGCGTGATCGGCAGGCCGATGCCCAACAGCAGCCATTCTGTGGGCAGGACAGCCACCAGTTGCGCCGAGCACAGCAGCGCCACGAGGCCAACGCCCAGAAACAGCCCGAACCGTTTGACCGAAGCCACCGCCGCGGCGGCCCCTTGCCGCAACGCTTGCACGCCATTGGTCACCAGTGTCGGCAGGATCAACCCGGCCAGCGCCAGTTCCGGCGCAATGACGCTGGACAGGCCTGAAATCAGGATCATCGGCATGGCAAAGCCGACGAGCCCCTTGACGATCCCCGCCAGCATCGCAATTGCGAGGGACACAAAGGCAAATGTCAGGGTAAGTTCTGGGATCAGGCCGCTCATGGCGGCGGGATAGCACGCCCGTTCTGCAGGCACCGCAAAAATCGGTCACGCAAGAAATGAACGGAGAATGCATTTCCAAGGTATTTTTGTTGCGCTGCACCTGCAAAGTCGCTAGGACCTGCCCAACCCGCGTTTAGGAGACGATGAAATGGCCCACGACGGACAAGACCTGAGCCTTGGCAGCGTGATCCTGCCCGACCTGCTGACACTGACTGCGGCAGCCATTGCCCCGGTCGAAGAGGTCTTTGAAACCGCGCGCACCCGGGTGCGCGAGATGGTCACGGTGGAGGGCCGCGTCTCTGGCGCGGCGGTGGAGGCACACCAGACCGCGGCGCATGGCCTCGCGTGGTTCGCCACCTATGTCGAAAGCCTGCGCCAGATGCAGGGCTGGGCCGAGAAACTGCACGCCGAGGGCACCTTTGGCGAGATCGAGCAGCTTTTGCACCAGATCGCCTTTGGGGAATACCTCTGGCAGGTCTACGGCGGCATCCAGATGAATCAGGGTGAAATGGTGCGCCTGCAGGACATGGGCCTTGCGCAGGACGACATGCGCGCGCTCATGACACCCGAAGTCATGACCCTGACGCAGGGCGCAAACACGCAGGCCGTGCGCACCCGTCTGGTGGACCTCATGGAAGAGCGCCGGGCAGAGATCACCGTGGGCAAATCCGGGCTCGACGACGAGTTGGAAATGATCCGCGAACAGTTCCGCCGCTACTCTGTCGACAAGGTCGAGCCCCATGCGCATGAATGGCATCTGAACGACGAGTTGATCCCGATGGAGGTGATCGGAGACCTCTCGGAAATGGGTGTCTTTGGCCTGACCATCCCCGAGGAATTCGGCGGGTTTGGCCTGTCCAAGGCGTCGATGTGCGTCGTCTCCGAAGAGCTTTCGCGCGGATACATCGGGGTGGGCAGCCTTGCCACCCGGTCCGAGATTGCCGCGGAACTGATCATCTGTGGCGGCACCGACGCGCAAAAGGAAAAATGGCTGCCCGGGCTGGCAAGCGGAGAGATCCTGCCGACTGCGGTCTTTACCGAGCCGAACACCGGCTCTGACCTCGGCGCGTTGCGCACCAAGGCGGTCAAGGACGAGGCAGGCGACTGGGTCATCAATGGCAACAAGACATGGATCACCCATGCCGCGCGCACCCATGTCATGACGGTTCTGGCGCGCTCCGTGCCCGACACCACGGATCACCGCGGGCTGTCGATGTTCCTCGCAGAGAAGACACCGGGCACCGACGAGGCGCCCTGGCAGGATCCGGGCATCTCCGGCGGCGAGATCGAAGTGCTGGGCTACCGCGGCATGAAGGAATACACCGTCAACTTTGATGATTTCAAAGTGAAGGGTGAGAACATTCTGGGCGGCGAAGAGGGCAAGGGCTTCAAGCAGTTGATGGAGACGTTTGAATCCGCCCGCATCCAGACCGCGGCCCGGGCCATCGGGGTCGCGCAATCGGCGATGGATGTCGGCATGCAATATGCGCTTGATCGCAAGCAGTTCGGCAAGCCGCTGATCAAGTTTCCGCGCGTCTCCGGCAAGCTGGCGATCATGGCGGTCGAGATCATGGTCGCGCGTCAGCTCACCTACTTCTCTGCCCGCGAAAAGGACGAAGGCCGCCGTTGCGACCTTGAGGCCGGCATGGCAAAGCTGCTGGCGGCCCGCGTGGCCTGGGCCTGCGCCGACAACGCGCTGCAGATCCATGGCGGCAACGGGTTCGCGCTGGAGTACGGGATCAGCCGCATCCTGTGCGACGCCCGTATCCTGAACATTTTTGAGGGTGCCGCAGAGATTCAGGCGCAGGTGATCGCGCGTCGCCTGCTCGCCTGAAAGTGACTGAAAGACCATCGGGGCGGGCTGTCTCAGCGCCGCCCCGATGTCCACAGCCCCCTATTGGGTCAGCTGCAGAGCCATCATGCTGCGCGCGATGGAGGCAAAGGCCTCATCGATGGTGCTGTCTTCGACATTGAAGAAATGCGCCTCTGAGGAGGCACAATTGCGCATCTCCGTGCGTCCGCTGCTCGAAGCCTGAAAGGCGATCGTGTAGACGGTGACGTTGTTGGCCTTGGCCAGATCGCATTGCGCATAAAAGCTTGTCAGGTTCTCTGAGCGACGGGTCATGCTCTGACGATCACCACTTCGGCTGCCCAGTTCGACGGTGGCGTTTTCCGGGTCGTAGAAATCGCTGGGGCGGTATTGATCGGTGATGGCGCCATCAGTCATCAGCACAAGGTATTTGTCCGACGCCTCGTTGTTCCAACTCAGCGGAAGGCTGCTTTTGTCATTTGCGACAACCCCCTGAGACGCGAGATGGGAAAACAACGGCTGCGCCTCGGGCGACAGCAGGGACAGGCCCCAGCGCATGCCATAATGGGTGCCCGTTCCGTCATGCATCCGCATGGTGTTCAGCCGGTTGGTCAGCGCCGCCAGATCGTCGGAGGCATAGATGATGGCGTTGTGTTCCTGCGGGCACCAGCCCCAGTCCATCACGTCGGCGGCGATGGTCCAGTTCATGAAATGCGGGGTCATCAGGGATCCCTGCGCCGGTAGATTGGCGGTGGCGAAATCCGAAACGGCAATCTCCAGACAAGAAGAGGGCGTCCCCGCGACAAAGGCCTCTGCCGCTGCGACAGCCTCTGGCGAGTCGGGGTTGGCGGGCGCCGGGGCCACGCCGCCGAGATAGTCAAAGACCGCCTGTGACGGGTTGACCTGACCCGCGTAGGGCACAAGGTTGATGGTCGCCTGGTCAGACCCTTCCAGCACGGTTTGCACGAAACTCACCGCCGCGGGACGCAGATCGTCCATCTTGTTGCCAAAGCGCATGGAGCCCGAGATATCGAGCACCAGTGAAATCTCCTGCCGCGCCACGGCCTCCTGGGCCTCGGCAAGCCCGCCCACGTCCAAGGTGTCTTCGCCAATCAGCTCCAGAAACAGTGTCTCTATGGACTCCGATCCGGTGGCGCGCACCCGGCGCGTGTTGCTCTCGACGTCGGTTTCAATGCCCCGCAAGGTGCTGGACAGGCCGATGGCGTCGAAATAGGACAGCACCGTGGTTTCCGCCGCGACGTTGCTTTCGGTTTTGGCGGCCGCAAGAACGGCGCGATCCAACTGGTTCTGGATCTTTGTGCGGCGCAGTTCCGCATGCATGGCATCGATTGCCACGCCGCCGAAGATCATCATCACCAGAGATACGGCGACCGCCACGTAGGACATGTTTCCCGATGTATCGAGCAGGAACGCCCGCGCCTTGTGCCTGAGCCCCGCTACCGGGGGCGCCGCTTTGTCTAAGACCATGTTACATTCCCTGCTACAAAACCGTCGAAGGGCATGAGGCGCCCCGCGATGCGACCGGTTTTGGGTCAGGATTTGGACATAATTCAGACTAAAAAAAAGCCTAAAATTTGCCGCGATCGTTTCTGGATCCGGGGCGAAAACCGCCCCTGCGCCGCATTCGTTCGGGATTTCAG
>JBELMB010000230.1:6007-7925 GCA_042088665.1 Sagittula sp. | reverse complement strand
CCGGTTCATCCTCCAGTTTTTGCATGAAATGGTCGCGCCACGCGAGGCGGGACTGAAAGCTCTTGAGACTGCCGCCCCACCCTGTTCGCGTGCCCTTGACGGCGCGTTGCCGGGCGGCGGTGGCCTGCACGACCTCCCGCACCGACAGGCTCCCAAAGGCGAGGTGCGGCGAGAGGCGCGAACACGCGCTTTCGCCACCGACCGGCGACGACATGGCCTTGCGGTAGGGCAAGCCGCGCAGGGTCAGAAAGCTGTTCAACACCGCCTGTTCCGCCCCCGGCCCGCCGCGCTGTCGCTCCGGGCAATGGTCCTCAAGATCCAGATCCCACGCGTCGGGCAGCGGGTCGGACCCCAGCGTCACCGGCGGCAGCGCCCCCGGCGCGGGCAGGACCGGCGCTGACATCATCTGGTTGCGCCGCGCGGCCCAGCGGTCTCGGTCGTGAGCGCCACGGACCACCGCGCTTTGCGGCACTTCCTCCCAGGCCACCCCCTGCCCCCGCGCCCAGCCCGCCACGGCACGGTCGCGGGCAAAGGTCCAGCCGTTGCCGATCTCTTCGTGGCTGACCATACGCCGCGCGCCGGTTTCCTGCCGAAGCTGTTCCAGCACATCAACCGCCGCCCCGCGCCGCACCACGAGGTCAGAGCCCAACGCCCTCAGATCGTCGCGCAAAGCCACTAACGTCTCCCTCAGAAAGGCATATTGCCGCCCGGAGGCATCGCTTTGTTGCCACAGCGCGGGCTCCACGATGTAGACCGGCACAGGCGCGCCCAGATCACACGCACGGCACAGCGCGGGATGATCCGACAGGCGCAAATCCCGTTTCAACCAGAGCAAGACAACCTGCCCATCAGTTTTCTGCCCTGCGCCCATTGCCGCCCCTCTCTGTGGCTCCTAGGCTCAGACCTAGCAGCCCCCGGACAGCCGTCCAGCACGCGCCGCCCACTGGCATCACGAGGAGAGCCCCAGATGAAAGACGCAAGCCCCGAGGCCACGCCGCAAACCGTCTACCTCAAGGATTACACGCCCTTCGGCTGGACCGTCGAATCGGTCCACCTGACCTTCAGACTGGCGCCACGCACGACGCGCGTGCTGTCCCGCATCCGGTTTGCCCCGAACCCCGCGGTCGCTGATGCGGACCGCGCAAAGGGCGCGTTTTTCCTGCACGGTGAAAACCTGACACTTGTCAGCGCCATGATCGACGGCGCGCCGGTGACGCCAGAGCTTGGCGCTACGGGCCTGACCTGCGCCGTGCCCGATGGCGCATTCACCTGGGAAACAGAGGTCGAAATCGCGCCAGAGGCCAACACCGCCCTCGAAGGGCTGTACATGTCGGGCGGCATGTATTGCACGCAATGCGAGGCCGAAGGCTTCCGCAAGATCACCTACTATCCCGACCGTCCCGACGTGATGTCGGTCTTTACCGTGCGCATCGAAAGCGATCTGCCCGTGCTCTTGTCCAACGGCAACCCACAGGGCTCTGGCGATGGCTGGGCGGAATGGCACGACCCATGGCCAAAGCCTGCCTATCTCTTTGCGCTGGTGGCCGGTGATCTCGTCAATCACCCCGACCGTTTCACCACCGCCACCGGCACCCCGGTGGAGTTGAACATCTGGGTGCGCCCGGGCGACGAAGGCAAATGCGCGTTTGGCATGGAAGCGCTGAAGAAAAGCATGCGCTGGGACGAAGAGGTCTATGGCCGCGAATATGATCTCGACATCTTCAACATCGTTGCGGTCGATGATTTCAACATGGGCGCGATGGAGAACAAGGGCCTGAACATCTTCAACTCTTCCTGCGTGCTGGCCTCGCCGGAAACCTCCACCGACGGCAATTTCGAACGGATCGAAGCCATCGTCGCGCATGAGTATTTCCACAACTGGACCGGCAACCGCATCACCTGCCGCGACTGGTTCCAG
>JBELMB010000230.1:0-5997 GCA_042088665.1 Sagittula sp. | reverse complement strand
CCTCAAGGAAGGTCTGACCGTGTTCCGCGATGCGCAATTCACGGCGGACATGCGCTCCCCGGCAGTCAAGCGGATCGAAGACGCCATCATGATGCGCGCCCGCCAGTTCCCCGAGGACCAGGGCCCGCTCGCACATCCGGTGCGCCCGGAAAGCTTTCAGGAAATCAACAACTTCTACACTGCCACGGTCTATGAAAAGGGCGCCGAAGTCATCGGCATGCTCAAGACGCTGGTGGGCGACATCGGTTATGACACGGCGCTGGACCTCTACTTTGAACGCCACGACGGCGATGCCGCCACGATCGAGGATTGGCTCAAGGTGTTCGAGGATGCAACGGGCCGCGATCTGGCCCAGTTCAAGCGCTGGTACAGCCAGGCCGGCACGCCCCGCATCGCCGTCACCGAAAACTGGGAGGACGGCATCTACACCCTGACCTTTGCCCAGCACACGCCGCCCACCCCGGGCCAGGCCGAAAAGGCGCCGCAGGTGATCCCCATGGCCGTGGGCCTCTTGTCGCCGAACGGGGCAGAGGTCACGCCGACGACCGTGCTGGAAATCACCGAAAGCACGCAAAGTTTCTCGTTTGACGGGCTGTCGGCGCGGCCTGTGCCATCGCTGCTGCGCGGGTTTTCCGCGCCGGTGGTGCTGGACCGGGTGCCCTCGCGTGAGGAACAGGTCTTTCTGCTGACCCATGACACCGACACCTTCACCCGTTGGGACGCCGGGCGCACCCTCTCGCGCGAAGTGCTGGTCGCCATGATCACCGACGGCACGCCGCCCGACAGCGCCTATCTCGACGGGCTGGAAGCGGTGCTGCGCGACGCCACGCTGGACCCGGCTTACCGCGCGCTCATGCTGGGCGGACCGACCCAGTCCGAACTGGCGCAGGTGCTGTTCGAACGCGGTGTCACGCCGGATCCCGATGCGATCTGGAACGCCACCGAAACCCTCGCCCAGGTCAAGGCCGAACGCTGGGCCGACCACCTCCCCGCGTTGGAGGCACAGACCCGCGTGACAGACCCCTATGACCCCAATGCCGAACAAGTGGGCAAACGCGCGCTCGGGGCGGCCGTGCTGGGCATGGTGACCCGGCTCGACGGGGGGGCCGCCGCGCGCAGGCAGTTTGCGGCGGCGGACAACATGACGCTGCAACTCTCCGCACTGACACAACTGGTGCGCGCCGGTCAGGACACAGAAGCCCTCGCCAGCTTCGAAACCCAATGGAAGGCAGACCGCCTCGTGATGGACAAATGGTTCGGCATGCAGATCGCCGCCGCCACCCCGGAACAGGTCGTGCCCCGCGCCAAAGCCTTGACGCAACACGCGGATTTCGACTGGAAGAACCCCAACCGGTTCCGCGCGGTCATGGGCGCGATGATGATGAACCACGCGGGCTTTCATGCGGCCTCGGGCGCGGGCTACGCCTTGCTCTCACATTGGCTGATCAGGCTCGACGACGTGAACCCACAGACCACGGCGCGCATGTGTCAGGCCTTCCAGACCTGGAAACGCTACGATCCCACGCGCCAGGCCCTGATCAAATCCGCCCTCGAAGCCATCGGTGCCAAGCCCAACCTCAGCCGCGATACCGGCGAAATGGTCTCTCGCATCCTCGCGGCCTGACACGCCCCGAGGCGCGGAACCCGTCAACTGGCCCAAGGGCCCGGCTACGACGGCACCGAAAACCAGTCCCCCCGCAGGTGGTCCGGCCACCTGCGGGCCTCCCGGACCAAAAACACAGGAAACCAAAGGCCTCCCACGGCGCCGCGTCCGCCCCGTGTTTCTCTGTTTCCAAAATACTCCGGGGTGAATTGGCCAAAGGCCAAGAGGGGCAGCGCCCCCTGATCGCAACGTCCCGTCACGCGTCGCCCCGGATCACTCCTCGAACTGCATGTGGTACAAGGCGGCATAGGCCCCGCCCCGGGCCAACAAAGCCTCATGCGTGCCTTCCTCGACCACGCGACCGGCCTCCATGACGACAATCTTGTCCGCCGACCGCACGGTCGACAAACGGTGCGCGATCACGATCGTGGTGCGCCCCACGGCCAACGCCTCCAGCGCGGCCTGCACCACCGCCTCTGACTGTGTGTCAAGCGCGCTTGTCGCCTCATCCAGCAAAAGCACCGGTGTGTTGCGCAACACGGCCCGCGCAATAGCCACCCGCTGTCGCTGTCCGCCCGACAGTGTCGAGCCTCTTGTGCCGACCCGGGTGTCCAGACCGTGGTCCAGACGCGGAATAAAATCGCTCACATGGGCGGCGGTCAGGGCGCGCTCCAGCGCCACGTCATCCACCGCGCGGTCCAGCACGATGTTGTCCCGCAGCGCCTCATCGAACAGCAGCGCCTCCTGACTCACCGTCGAGATCAGCCCCCGCAGATCCGCCAACCGCAAGTCCGCGACAGCCACGCCGCCGATGGTCACGCCCCCGACCTGTGGGTCCACCAGCCGCGTCAGCACATGGAACACCGTGGATTTGCCAGCCCCCGAAGCCCCGACAAGCGCGGTGGTCTGCCCCGCCTCCGCGACAAAACTGAGCCCCTTGAGCACTTCTGTCTCGCCATAGGCCAGCCGCACGTCGTCCAGCACGATGCGCGGCACCCCCTCCGGAAGGGGCTGCGGCACTTGCGGATCAACCAGCCTTGGCGGCGTGTCAAGGATCTCCTTGATCCGCTCGATGCTGGCCGCGGCCACTTGCCAGGCGCCGCTGACCGCGCTCAAACGGCGCAGGGGCTCGAACATCATGCCGATCGCGGTGAAGAACCGCATGAACTCGCCCAGCGTTTTCTCGCCGTTCTGGATTTCCGATCCGGCGAAATACAAGATCCCGAAGAACCCCAGCCCCGACATCACATCCACCAGACCCGGCAAGGTCGCCTGCCCCGCAACAGAGCGCGTCTCTCCACGGATGCGCGCCTTGGCGAGCTTGCGGTACCGTTTGCCCTGAAACACTTCCAGCTGGTTCAGCTTGACCGGCGCGATACCGTGAAACACTTCGTTCAGCCGCGTGGATTGTTGCGCCGCGATGTCCCGCACGACCCGTGCGTTGCTGCGCACAAACCGCTGCACCACCACCGTCGGCGCGATCATCAAAGGCACGCCCACAAGCGCGATCACGGTCCAGAGCCAATCAGTCCAGATCGCCACCCCCACCAAGGCCAGAAACGTCAGCAAGTCGCGTCCCGCCCCGGTGACAAGCACGTTCCAGACCTTGGCGATTGCGCCCACGTCGCCTTCGACCCGCTGGATCAACTGCCCCGGCCCCTTGTCCGCGTGAAAACTGATCTCAAGCCGCATCAGGTGTTCGAACATGTCCTGCCGGATGTCGGCCATGCTTGATTGTGCCGCGCGGTTCAGCACGACCTTGTGCACGATGCCCGCCAACCCTCGGAATGCAAAGAGCAAGAAGACGATGACCCCGACCTGCACAAGGGCAGAGCGGTCCGTGGTCAGAAAGACATCGTCAAAGAGCGGCTGCATCATCAGGCTGAACCCGGCAGTCATCGCCCCTTCGAGCGTCATGAACCCCAGCGCCACCAGCAACCAGACCCAGTATCGGCGCAGGTACCCGCGCCAGAGCCACTTGAAAAGCTGGCCCGAATGGGCGTGATGCGCGCTGTCTTCGGGGTCAGCCATCGCGATGGGCCCAACACGCCTCTTCGGCCTCCGCGGGCGCCGCGCGCCTGTCCCAGGCCTCCTGGATCAGGGTGGCGTTATACTCTGTCCGGATCCAGTCCTCGAAACCGATCTCGCCCCGCACCAGCCGCGCGCCGAACACCTCCAGCACGTAGTCCTGTATCCCGGTCTTGGTAAAGTCGAGATGCAGGTATTTGATCCCCAACTGTTTTTTCGCGACATCCAGAGGCTGATCCTCGAAGATCAAAAGATACATTGCCGCCACAAAGCCCGCCCGGTCAGACCCTGACTTGCAGTGAAACATCATCGGTCGCTCCGCCGCGCGCAGGGCATCGATCACCGGGACCAGCTTGCTGCGCGGCGCCGCGTTGCGCGCCCAGAGCTTGGCATTGACCAGCGTCAGGCCAAGTCGCTCGCAGCTTTCCGCCTCAAAGAGGTAATGCGCCCGCGGGTCGGGACCGCGCAGATTGATGACAGAGCGGATGCCCATCGCCGCGTAGCGTTTGAACCGGGCATGCGTGGGCTGGTTGGACCGATACACCCCCGGGGCGATCTGGTAGAAATTGGTCCAGAACGAGCGCAGGAAGGCATGGTCGAACAGGTTGTAATGCAGGACCGACCAACGCCGCGCTGCCGGGTCGGATATGTCATCGCCAAAGGCATATCTCAGGCGCCTCTCCGCCTTGTCCAACCTGTCGCGCAACCGTGCCAGCATGTGCATATCCTGCCTTTCAGACGCGCGGTTTACGCGGCAATGCCCAGCCTGTCCAGCAGTGCCGGATCCGCAGCTTGGACAGGGCCCTCCGGACGGCAAGCCTGCGCCGATGGCCGGCGCTAGGGACGTTCGGAAAAGGCCCATACAAAAGGCACCAGAGGCGCATCCGCCAGCGGCGCGCGACAGCAGCTATTGACGCCACAGGACCGCCGATAGAGGGTGCGGACAGGAGACGCATCTGCACCGAATGGCCTGTGCCACCCGCCTCACGGGACACGACGTCACCAGACCCGGATCCGCCGAGACAGACAGGAGTTGGCCCATGACAATCGCGAACGGACGGAGCTACATCGCAATCCCCGGCCCCTCGGTGATGCCGGACGAAGTGCTTCAGGCGATGCATCGGCCCGCGCCGGACATCTACTCGAAGGCCCTTCACGACACCATGGCAACGCTGTTGCCGGACCTGAAGGACGTGGCCCGCACCGATGGCCATGCCGCCATGTATATCGCCAACGGTCACGGCGCATGGGAGGCCGCGCTGGCCAATACCGTCAGCCCCTCTGACCGCGTGTTGGTGCCCTGCTGCGGCGCATTTGGCCATGGCTGGGCCGAGATGGCGCGCGGCATCGGTGCCGAGGTCGACATCATCGAGCATGGCCGCCAGACACCCATCGATGCGGATGCCGTCCGCGCAGCGCTGCTGGCTGACAGGGGGCAAACGATCAAGGCCGTGCTGGCGGTGCATGTGGACACGTCTTCGTCGTTGCGCTCGGACATCGCCGCCCTGCGCGCGGTGCTTGACGAGGTCGGCCACCCGGCCCTGCTGATGGCGGATTGTGTGGCCTCGCTGGGCTGCGATGTCTTCGAGATGGACGCCTGGGGGGTCGACGTGATGGTCACCGGCTCCCAGAAGGGGTTGATGGTGCCGCCGGGCATGGGCTTTGTCTTTTTCAGCCCGCGCGCGGCGGAGGTCAGGGCCACCATGCCCCGGGTCAGCCGCTACTGGGACTGGGTGCCGCGGTCTGCGCCCGAGGCCTTTTACCAGTATTTTGGCGGCACGGCGCCGGTGCAGCACCTCTACGGGCTGCGCAAGGCGCTGGACATGCTGAAGGCCGAGGGCATGCCCGCGGTCTGGGCCCGCCATGCCCGGCTGGCCAACGCCATCTGGACCGCCGTGGACCATTGGGGACAGGCAGGCGCCATGCGGCTCAACGTGGCCGACCCGGCGCACCGCTCTTGTGCTGTGACGGCGCTGGCGTTGGGAAAAGGACAGGGCGACCGCCTGCGCCAATGGTGCGAGACACAGGCGGGCGTGACCCTTGGCATCGGCCTTGGCGTTGGCGATCCGGAGGACCCCACATCCTCGGGTTACTTCCGGCTGGGGCACATGGGGCATGTGAACGCCCATATGGTTCTTGGGCTGCTGGGTGTGATCGAAACCGGTCTCGGGGCCTTGGAGATCCCCCACGAGAGCGGTGGCGTCACGGCAGCAGCACAACATTTGGCAAAGCTGAACGGGTAACGCCGGGGTTTGCTGAGCGCCCTTTGCCAGATGTGGCGGCTGGCGCTTGGCCCCTTAGGTTTGCGGATCCTGAACCGGGCCGGAGATAGCCCCTGCAAAGGGCGAAGGCGTTGCTGTTGCATC
>JBELMB010000229.1:0-7944 GCA_042088665.1 Sagittula sp. | reverse complement strand
TCTATTGTTTTGACGTGCGGCTGGCCTTGCCACTGGGGGGACCTCTGCTTGTCGCCTACTCAGGGCATTTGCGCACGATGGAGTCCGCTGACGCACCCGGTGCCGGGCGCTAGTCAGACAGGTTTGGCATTGCCCGATCCGGACACGGGCCCTTGCCTAATCCCGGGCGCTCTGAGCCGGCGCATGTTGAAGAGCCGCCAATGCCTGCTGCGCGGCATCAACTGTCTCCGCGTCTTGAGGCAAGTGATTGAGCGCCTCTTGCACACCGATCCAGCGCCCCAGTGCCACCCGCATCCGCAAGACCTGGCGCCAGGCGGCTTCATCCTGTGGCCTGCATTCGGCGGCGCGCGAAAACGCCGCTTCGGCACCGCGCAGGTCTCCGCCATCGGCGCGCAGCATGCCCAGATCGAACCAGGCCTGTGCATGGCCTGACTCCATCTCCAGCGCGCGCTTGATCAGGGCCTCGCGCTCTTCCGTCCTGCCTTGCTTTTCGAGCACCTTGGCAAGGTTGAAGAACACCGCCGCGCGCGCGCCATCACTCTGCACCGCCTCGCGGAGCAGCGTTTCGGCAGCAATCCAGTCTTCTGTTGCCAGCAAGACCGGGAGAGAGGAAAGATTAACCATTGAACCACCCTGTCATTGGGCCGTCACAGTCCGGTGACACACAGCGGCGATCCTAACAGGAGCCTTCACATGATCCCAGTCTTCACCGCACCGGGCCGGTTCTACCGCGGCAACCTCCACACCCATTCCAACCTCTCTGATGGCGTGCTTGCCCCCGAAGAGGTGTGCCGCAGATACAAGGCCGAAGGCTATGACTTCATCGCGCTGACCGACCATTTCATTGCAGCCTACACCTATCCGATCGCGGATACGAAGCCGTTTCGGGATGATACTTTCACAACGATCCTCGGCGCAGAGCTTCATTCCGGCGCGATGGAAAACGGCGAGCTATGGCACATCCTTGCGGTCGGGCTGCCGGAGGATTTTGCCCCATCAAATACACCGGGGTTTCACCCGATCGCAGATCAGGAATCCGGACCGGAGCTGGCGGCGCGCGCCCGCGCGGCGGGAGCCTATGTTGCCGTGGCCCATCCGCAGTGGTCGGGGCTGACGCTGGCGGATGCCCGCAGCATCGAGGCGGCGCATGCGGTGGAGATCTACAACCATGGCTGCGCCATCAGCTGCGACCGCCCGGACGGGTTTCACACGCTTGATCTACTGCTGTCAGAGGGACGAAAGCTGGATCTTTGCGCCACAGATGACGCCCATTTCACAGAGCCGGATCACTTTGGCGGCTGGGTCATGGTCAAATCCGAAGAGCAGACGCCCGAAGCCTTGCTCGAAGCGTTGAAAGCCGGGATGTATTATTCCTCGCAGGGACCGGAACTGCGGGGGATTTCCGTGGACCAGACCGAAGTCACGGTCACATGTTCCGCTGTCGCGACGATCATCGTGCAGGGGCAGGGCTCTGCCGCGGTGTCGATCCACGGGGAATCAATGACGACAGGCAAGATCGCTCTTGCGCGCTTTGCGAAGTCCCCATGGATTCGCGTCACTGTGATTGATCGTGCGGGCAAGAGGGCCTGGTCCAACCCGATCTGGCTTTGACAGAGGGGCGGCGGCGTTTGCGGTCGGCGTGACTGGCCCGCAACGCATGTGTGGCAACACACCCGCACCAGCCATGTCTGACCCCAATGGGCTTGGCTCCCTGGCCTTGTTGAAAGCGGCGCGATTGTCCCAGTCTTGATGGGGTGGGGCCTGTTTTCCACATTTGTCGCCCAGTTGCCCGCGAGAATGCGAAGGCCGCTCGCAGCGGATGCCACGTGTCAGGGCAGATTGATGCGGGGCAGCCTGTGCGCGCTTTACTCGCTTGCGCGGCCCGGTTTGGCGACCCGGCGCATCCGTTGGGGACAGTGACACGGGTTTTGCGCACCCGCCTTTGATAGGGGCTGCACCGTTCCTGTGCGCGACAGCCCGGTTCGCGCGCACAAAACATGGGTCACCGACCCGCGCCAAAGGAGTGGGGACCGCTCAGGCCCCCACTGGCGTGTCAGGCCGCCTTCGATGCCCCTGCAAAACGACCGTAAAAGCTGTGTCCCTTGTCAGCCATTTCGCGCAGAAGCGACGGGCAGGCAAAGCGGTCGCCATGGGCTTCGGTCAACTGATCACAGCGCTCTGCCGCATAAGGCGCGCCGATCATGTCGAGCCAGCTCAACGGCCCGCCGGACCAGGGGGCGAACCCCCAGCCAAGGATCGCGCCAACGTCACCTTCGCGGATGTCCATCAACACGCCGTCTTCAAAGGCGCGCACTGCCTCAAGCGACTGAACAAAGAGCAATCTGTGCTGCACTTCGACCAAGGTCGGCTGTTCGTCGGATTGCGGGTATTGATCTGCCACCGCCCGGGCGAGGCCCTGGCGCTTGCCCTTGGCGTCGTAGTCGTAGAACCCGGCAGAGGCCTTGCGACCAAGGCGGCCTTCGCCCTCCATCCAGAAGATCACCTCGTCCACTTCGCCGTCAGGATAGGCGTCTCCCATGGCGGACCGGGTCGCGCGGGCGATCTTGGCCCCCAGATCGATCGAGGTTTCATCAATTAGCTGCAATGGCCCCAGCGGCATGCCAACCATCTTTGCGGCATTCTCGATCAGGGCAGGGGACACGCCCTCTTTGACCATGCGAATGCCTTCGTTGATATAGGGGATGATGCAGCGATTGGCGTAAAAGAACCGCGCATCGTTCACGACAATGGGCGTCTTGCGGATCTGGCGCACGAAATCCAGCGCCTTGGCGACGGCGCGGTCTCCGGTTTCCTTGCCCTTGATGATCTCCACCAGCATCATCTTTTCCACCGGAGAGAAGAAGTGAATGCCGATGAAGTTCTCGGTATTCTTGGAGGCCTTTGCCAGTTCCGTGATCGGCAAGGTAGAGGTGTTGGTGGCAAAGATGCAGTCCGCATCCGTCACGGCATCCACGGCGGCGGTGACCTCTGCCTTGATCCCCGGGTCCTCGAACACCGCCTCGACGATCAGGTCACAGCCCTTGAGATCCGCGTAGTTGGTGGTGGGCGTGATCCGCGCCAGAAGGGCATCTGCCTTGTCTTGCGTGATCTTTTTGCGGCTGATGCCTTTTGCGGTGTAACTCTGGGCGTAGGCCTTGCCCTTTTCCGCCGCCGCCTGGTCGCGGTCGAGCAGCACGACCTCGATCCCGGCCTGTGCAGACACCAGCGCAATGCCAGCGCCCATCATCCCGGCCCCTAGCACGCCGACCTTTTTCACCTTCTGGTCGTCGACCTCCGCGGGCCGCACTGCCCCCTTTTCCAAGGCTTCCTTCGAAATGAAGAGCGAGCGGATCATCGCACCGGACGACGGGTTCATCAGCACATTGGTAAACCAGCGCGCCTCGATCTTCAGCGCGGTGTCAAAAGGCACCAGCGCGCCCTCATAGGCCGCGGAAAGCAGCGCCTTGGCCGCCGGGTAGACGCCCTTGGTCTTGCCGTTGATCATCGCGCTGGCGCCGACATAGGTCATGAAGCCCGCCGGATGATAGGGCGCGCCACCCGGCATCTTGTAGCCCTTCGCATCCCAGGGCTTGAGCAGGTCGGCATCCTTGGCGGCCAGAACCCAGGCCTTCGCCGCGGCAAGCGGATCCTCGACAACTTCGTCGATGAGACCTGCGGATCTTGCCTTGGCGGGGTCGCTCAGCTTGCCTTCCAGCAGGAAGGGCGAGGCCGCCATGGCCCCCATCTTGCGGACCAGACGCGTGGTGCCGCCAGCGCCGGGGAAGATGCCGACCATGATCTCCGGCAGGCCGATCTTGGCCTTGGGATTGTCCGCGCAAAAGATACGATGGGTGCACAGCGGGATCTCGAAGCCGATCCCGAGCGCGGTGCCGGGCAGGGCGGTTGCGATTGGCTTGCCGCCCTTGTGGGTCTTGGCGTCCATGCCTGCGCGCTCGATCTTGCGCATGATGCCGTGGGCCTTCATGATCCCGTCAAAGAGCCCCTTGGCCGGATTGTCGCCTGCCATTTCCTTCATCTTGGCGATGACGTTCAGGTCCATGCCTCCGGCAAAGCTGTCCTTGCCAGAAGTGATGACGATGCCTTTCACGGCCTCGTCGGCCAGCGCCTCATCGATCAGCCCCTCCAGCACATCCCATGCCTCCAGGGTCATCACGTTCATCGATTTTGTCGCCACGTCCCATGTGATCACGGCCACGCCATCGGCGTCGGTCTGCATGGTGAAATCGGTCATTGGGGTCTCCGTCGTCGTATCTAGTGTGTGTGGTGGTGAGGGCGGCGCGTGCCTCTCTCAATCCAGTTCAAAGCGGCGGTTCTGCGTGATCGCCCCCTGTCCGCGGGTCCAGTTGATATGCCCCAACGAGCTGATCACCCGTCCAAAGGCCCAACGGCCCTTGCGCCGTTCCATCCGGAAAGTCGTCGTGAAAGGGGTGACCAGCGTCTCCTCGCCCTTGCGCATGGTGACTTCGGCTTCGATCAGGCGTGTGTCTGGATCCGGCTCGGTTTGTGACAGGATCTTGCGACTGATACGTGTGATGCCCCCGGCCATGATCGCGGCATGATAGAGGTCAAAGTCCTCGTGGATTTCCGCTTCGGTGCGCAGGGTATAGGCATCACCGCTGCGCGGAATGACGTCGTGCGGCAAGTGAAACACCGACCGGTAAAGCGCGAAATCCCCGCTCACAAGCGCGCGCGACAGGGCCTTGCTGAGGTCGTCGAAGGTGGTGTGCTCCGGCGTCGCAGAAGAGGCATCACTGGACATGGGGGCACCGTCGCGGCGCAAAAACCGTGACCCCTGTGCATTGACAACGACCTTCATGTCCAGATCGGAATACCACGCCGTTTCGGTGTCCGTCCGCGTGCCCACCACCACAAAGGCGGCGTCGGCATCCGAGCGGTTCGCAATGTGGTGGCCATTTGCATCGCCCGCCGGGAAGGCGCAGCAATCGCCGGGCGACAGCGCGGTTTCCCCGGTATCGTCGATCAGCACCAGAGCGCCTTCCGTCACCACAAGGAACTCGTCCTGTTGTTCGTGCCAGTGGCGCAACGACGATAAGCCACCGGGCGCAAGCCGCACGAGGTTGGCACCAAACTGTGTGAGCCCCGCCGCTTCGCCAAGCCGCTGCTGCGCCCGCCCCCCCATTTCGGCATCATGCGGCGCCGGGTAGGAGGATCCGACATGGGCGGTAATGGTCGAGAGATCAAGTTTGGGCATTGCAGTCCCTCATCGTGTCCAGACTTTGTTCTTTTTCTTTCAGGATACGCTCGACCCGGCGGCCGAGGGCAAAAGTATCCGCATTGCTCACATCGGTATCGATGCCATGGGCCTTCCAGCCCGCGGGTGTTCGCACCAGTGGCATGCGGCTGAGGTAGGGCGACACCACGAGAGAGCCGCCCCGGATGACGTAGCTCAGATGCGATCCTTCGATCCGGTCCGGGGTGGAAAACGCCGCCTCGACCACCAGCCGATGGTACTCGGTGGCGCCCATGGCGTCCAATCCGTCGCGCTGGTCGTCAAAGAGCGCCCGCCTGCCGTCCCAGTCCGATATCTCGCGCGCCACGTCTTTCAGTCGCATGGTCCCGGGCAGGAGCATATGCGGCCGCACATTGTCAAAGTTGCGCGCCCAGAAGGCCTCTGTGACGATGTCGAGGTGCCCTTGGTAGATTTCCATGGCCTCGTTGGGAGGCGTCTCGCCCGCGTCAGCGGTCTGGGGCGACGTCATTGTAGAGCCACCGCGCTGTTCGCACGGCGCGGGTCCATGGCGCGGCAATCCGGCGCGTGCCGCGCCTGACATGACATGTTCACCGACACGCGTCCCGGCCCGCTCAGACGCGCTCGATGATCGTGGCGGCGCCCATGCCGCTTGCGATGCACAAGGTGGCCAGACCCGTGCTCTTGCCGGTGCGCTCCAACTCATCAAGCAACGTGCCAAGGATAATCGCACCTGTGGCCCCCAAGGGGTGACCCATCGCGATGGAGCCGCCGTTCACGTTGACCTTGCTGCTGTCAACGTCGAAGGCCTGCATGAAGCGCAGAACGACACTGGCAAAGGCTTCGTTGACTTCGAACAGGTCGATGTCCCCGATCGTCATGCCCGCGTCCTTGAGGATCTTTTCGGTGGCGGGCACCGGTCCGGTCAGCATGATGGTGGGGTCCGTGCCAATCTTGGCCGTGGCGCGGATGCGCGCGCGTGGCGTCAGGCCGTATTGCTCGCCAAAGGCCTTGTTGCCGATCAGGATCGCAGCGGACCCATCCACGATGCCTGAGCTGTTGCCAGCATGGTGAATGTGCTGGATCCGCTCCAGGTGCGGGTATTTCATCAGGGCCACCTGGTCAAAGCCGGGCATCACCTCGCCCATGTCCTTGAAGGACGGCTTGAGCGCGCCGAGCGCCTGCATGTCGGTACCGGGACGCATGTATTCGTCGTGGTCGAGAATGGTCAGCCCGTTCACGTCGGTCACCGGAACCAGTGACTTTTCGAACCGCTTGTCCTCCCATGCCGCCGCCGCGCGTTTCTGACTTTCGACGGCGAAGGCATCGGCGTCATCGCGCGAGAAACCATACTCCGTCGCGATGATATCGGCGGAGATGCCCTGCGGGACAAAATAGCTGTCCATGGCAAGGCTGGGGTCCACGGCAATCGCCGCCCCGTCTGAGCCCATGGCCACGCGCCCCATCATCTCGACCCCGCCTGCGATATAGGCCTGGCCTGCGCCGCCTTTTACCTGGTTGGCGGCAAGGTTGACGGCCTCGAGGCCGGACGCGCAGAAGCGGTTGATCGCAAGACCCGGAATGGATTCATCCAGATCGGAGGCCAGAACGGCCGAGCGGGCCAGACAGCCGCCCTGTTCCGCGACCTGGGTGACATTGCCCCAGATCACGTCTTCGACCGCGTGGCCGTCCAGCCCGTTGCGGGCCTTGACGGCGTTGAGCACATGCGCGCTGAGCCGCAAGGATGTGACTTCGTGCAGGCTGCCGTCCTTGCGCCCCTTGCCGCGCGGCGTGCGCAGGGCATCGTAGATATAGGCTTCGGTCATGGGGGTGTCCTTCTTTTCGGGCCGGGCACCGGCGATGGGATTGCCATCGCGAGCGCCCGGGTCAGGTCGTTTTGCTCTGCATTCGGCCCCCTTTGAGGAGCGCGCGGTTCAGGTCCGGTCGGCCGGTGAGCCGGGCATCAGGTCATAGGGCGATTTCCAGCCGGGCAGCCCCTGAAGATGTGACATCCAGCGGTCGATGTTCGGCCAATCGCTGCGTTCGAAGCCGAAGGGCTCTGGGTAGAACAGATACCCACAACAGGTCAGATCGGCGTTGGTTGGTGCCTCGCCGACGATCCAGTGGCGCCCCTCCAGATGGGCGTCGAGGATCTCGTAGGCGCCTTTCAGTCGGCCCTGCAGGAAGCCGATGACCTCTTTCGGTTGCTTGTCCTCCGGCAGAAAGTTCATCATGAACCGGCGCATGCCTGCCATGGAACTCAACTTGTGGTTGTCCCAGAGAATCCAGCGCAGGATCTCCCGGGCTTCGTCTGGCGAGGCGCCGCCGAAATGGCCGTAGGTTTCAGACAGGTATTGCTGGATCACGCCGGACTGGCTCAGCCTGACGTCTCCATCTTCGAGAACCGGGCATTCGCCCATCTCATTGACTTCGGAGCGATAGGCTGCGCCACGGGTCTCACCGTTGAAAAAATCGACCTTGACGGCGGTCCAATCGATCCCGGCAAGCTCAAGTGCCAGCGCTGCCTTGTAGGAATGCCCTGACTCGCCAAAGCAGTGGAGTTTAATGGTCATCGCGCTCGTTCTCCCGTCACGATTTGTGTCCCGGTCGGCACTGGGGGTTTTAAAACCCCAGACCCCCGTGGAGTATTTTGAAAAAAAAGAAGCAACCAGCGGGTGCCCGTAAACAGGCCTTAAGCGGGTTGGCCGCCTCAG
>JBELMB010000228.1:0-7965 GCA_042088665.1 Sagittula sp. | reverse complement strand
GGGCGTCGTTTTCAAAGTAGGATTTGATCGCGCCGTCAAAGGGCAGGTCTTGGGGCATGGTGAAAGTTCCAATCAGGGCCGGTTCCGCACTATGGCCCCGGCATGGCGCGTTGGCAAACCCGCGTGTTGCGCGGGCTCGGCCCGGTCCCGATCCTGGTGGTCTGGTCTGGTCTGGTCCGGTCCGTGGGCGTCGCGCGTTTGCGGGAGCCGTGTCCGGCGTCAGGGGCGCAGGCGCCGCACCGCTTCGACGACGGCGCCGGGGCGTGCGTGATGTGGCATATGGCCCACGCCCTCCAACCGGGTGAGCCGCGCTTGCGGCAGGATCTGTTCCGCGGTTTCGGAATGGATGGCGAGCCCGACGATGGTGTCCGCGGTGCCATGGATCAGCTCGACCGGGACCGGCATCGCGGGGTAGCGTTTGGACATCTCTACAAGCGCGGGGCGCAGGGAATTGACCTGTTTGCCATTCGCGCGGATCGTGGCGCGGCGCAGCGACAGGCCCGGCCCGACATGCGCCTGATAGCCTTCGGGCGCGGCCTGTGGCGCAAAGATCCGTGACAGGATTCCAGCGGTCTCATCGGGATTGGCAAAAGCGGCCACGAAAGGCGGCAGCACCGCCCCGCCAATCGAAGACCCGACGATGCGGTATTGCCTGTCCAGCCCGCCGGGCCAGGGCATGATGGCCCCGCCAAGGCTGACCACGCCCGACGCGTCATGGTCCAGCCCCCAAGCCATGGCCACCGCGCCGCCAAAGGAATGGCCGACCACGACCGGAGCCTTCACGCCGATCTGACTGGCGGCGGCGGCCAGCAGGGCGGCTTGTTCCTGCGGGCTTTCGGCGCCGCGCGTAAAGGCGTTCTCATAGGAGGGATCGGCGCGCCCGGTGTACCCCAACCCGGGGCGGTCAAAGGCCGTGACCCGGTAGGATTGCGCCAGTCGGTCCACGAGATCAAAGGTGAAATCGCGCAGGTTTCCGCTGGCCCCATGCAACAGCACCACGTCCGGTCCCTGTCCTTGCTGGACGTAATGCACCCGGGTGCCGTTCACCTCCACAAAGCGGCCCACCGGTGGCCAGCGCGTCTCGGCCGCGGTTTCGGCACGGGTGGCGCGCCCGTCCACCACGACGCCGCAGCCCGCAAGGATGATCGCTGTCGCAACCCCGATGCCAATGATCCGCACGCCCATCACGCTCTCCTTGTGCCCGGTTCCCGGTCCGGTCCCGTCCCCGGCCCGCCAGCGCCGGGCCTCTTGCGCGGCACTTTCAGGACGGATCTGTCCCGATGGAGGATAGGTCAAAGGGGGTGCTTTGGTAGATTTCGTTGATCCAGTTGCCGTAAAGCAGGTGCGCATGGCTGCGCCAGCGGTTCTGCGGCGGCTTCGAAGGATCATCGTCCGGGTAGTAATTGGCCGGCACGTTGATCGTCTTGCCCGCGGCGATGTCGCGGTCGTACTCCTCTTTGAGGGTGCCGCTGTCATACTCGAAATGGTTGAAGACATAAAGCGCGCGATGCGCCGGATCCTCGACAAGGCAGGGGCCTGTTTCCGGACTGTCGATCAGGATGGGCAGGCCGGCTGCCGCGATGTCCTCGCGTTTCAGTTCCGTCCAGCGAGAGACAGGGATGACCATGTCGTCGGAAAACCCGCGCAGGTAGGGCGAGGCGGGCGAGAGGTTGCGATGCCGCACCGCGCCAAAGGCCTTTGCCGCAAGCATGTGCTTGGGCACACCGTGAAAATGGTTGATCATCGCCATACCCCCCCAGCAGATGCCAAGGGTCGAATGCACGTGGTCTTGCGTCCAGTCAAAGATGGTCCCGAGCTCATCCCAATAGGTCACATCGGCATAGTCCAGATGCTCGATCGGAGCGCCGGTGATGATCAGGCCATCGAAGCGTTCACCAGAGGCGGCGACTTCGGCGAAGGGGCGGTAAAAGGCCTCCATATGCGTTGCGGCGGTGTTCTTGGTCTCGTGCTCGGTCATCCGGATCAGCGACAGGTCGATCTGCAGCGGCGTGGCGCCGATCAGCCGGGCGAACTGGTTCTCCGTCTGGATCTTCTTGGGCATCAGGTTCAGCAACCCGATGCGGATTGGCCGGATGTCCTGCCGCATGGCCTGTTCCTCTGCCATGACCATCACCCCTTCCTGGGTGAGAACATCAAAGGCGGGCAGGTCAGAGGGCAGTTTGATCGGCATGGACAGTCCTTTTGCGCCAGTTCGACGCGATGGGTGGGCGGCAGATGTAAGCGATAGAGCTGCTGTGGACAAGGCTTGCGGCCCCCGCTCTGCGCGCTTCGCCCCGGGGCTGTTGCACAACTCCGTGAAGAGGGGGCTCAGCCCGTGCGTTGCAGGGGCGGCAGGGCGTCGGTGTGGCGCTGCGGTGACGCCTTGGGCGAGGTCGTCAGGGAAGGTGCCGCGCGCGTCGGTGCATCGAGCAGCCCATCCAGCCGCCAGAGATCCCCGGTGCTGCGTGAAAGGGGCGCGGGGCGCAGGATCTCGCCCCGGATGTCCACCGCACAAAGCGCCATCACGGCCTGTGACGGCGCGGCGACGTACAGCGGGCGCCACTTGGGCGAAAAGCTGTTCTTGAAACGGATCAGGCCCGCGCAATCCGCCCAGTCAGACAGGCGGCCGGGATTGGGCAGGGCGGCAAGGTTGACCTCTGGCACGCCCGCGCGCTGCGCCTCTGTGATAACGGCATGGATCAGCCCGTGCATCGTGCCCTGTGGCAGGTTTTCCGCATGGCGCATCACGTCAAGGCTGAGCACACCGGGCGCCTTGAGCCAGCTGGTGAAGGCGACAAGCCGGCCCTCGTAATAGGCGCCGAACAAGGGCTTGTCCTCGAGGTAGAGGGGGCAGAACTGGCCCATCGTCAGGCCATGCTCTGGCCCATGTGCGTCCAGCCAGGCACAATGCAGGTCGGTGAGCTCTTCCCAGTCGGGGTCCGCGATCTGTCGAAACCGAAGTCCCGCCGCGTGCGCCTTGCGCAAGAACCGCCGCAACTGGCGGTGTTCCGGCCCATCAAGCGAAAACCGCGCGGTGTCGATCACCGCCTCGCGGGCAAAGCCAAGGACGGACCAGCCCTGTGCGCGCACCCGCGCAGCATCGCGGGCGTTCAGTTTGTACAGGCAGGGCAGGCGGTTTTCCCGGGCTGCCGCGCGCTGCAGCGGGATCAGGAGGTCGGTCAGGGACCCTTGGCTTGCGCCCAGAAAAAGCACGAGGCTTTGCGGTGTGCGCAGCGCGGTTGCCACGGCATCCGGTCTTGTGGCGCTGCGCACAACGCGGTGGTCGTTTTGCCCGGCTATGGCATGTTCGGCCCGGGGGGGGATCTGCGGCGCGGGGGCCTTGGTGCAGGGCACCACGGCTGCCGCGGGGACGGGGGCCAGCAGCGCATAGCTTGCGCCCAGCACGCAAGGCACTGCGTAATAAACCATGCGAAAGGCGACAAGTGCGGCCACCAGTTCCGGTCCATGGGACGCGGGCAGAAGGGTGATCAGCGCCAGTTCGAAAGGCCCCACACCGCCCGGTGTACCGCCCAGCATTCCCGCACCAAGCGCCAGCGTGAACCCGGCCAACAGAACCGGCAGCGGTGGTGCCAGATCCGGGGGCAGCAACATGTACAGCGCGAGACCCGCAAGACAAAGGTCCAGCGCCGCGAGGCCCAGCATCTTGCCAAAGGCCAGCAAGGAGGGCAGGTCCAGCCGCTGCCCAAAGATCCGCAGCCGCGGCACACGCAGCAGCAGCCCCATGACCGACAGTCCCAAAATCGGTATCAAAACCCAAGCCAGCGCTGCCTGTCCCATCAGAACCGGCAGCGCCACGCCAAGGGCAAGCACCGCCCATGCGGACAAGAAGCACAAGGTGACAAAACCCGTCAGCCGCAGGATCTGCCCTTGCGACAGTTCCGGCATCAACCGCCAGCGCAGGGCGGCCCCGACCAGTGGACCAAAGCCGGTGGTCTGCCCGACGGCAATGGCCGCGGCCCCGGCAGCGCAGGCACGCCGATCGGGAATGCCGCTGCGCAGGTGCCGCTGGGCGATCACGTCATATTGCGCCACGGCCCAGAAACTCAGCCCGGCGGCGAGCGCGGCGGCGCACCAGCGCCAGCCGGGAATGGCGGAAAAGGCATTGCCCACCGCGGCCCAGTCCACCGTCGCCGCTTGTCGCCACAGGACGAGGCACAGCGTCAGCCCCAGCGCGAGCGGCAGATGTGGCGCGAGCGCGCGCAGCACGGCAAGGCCCGGCAACCCAGTGCCCGCCCGTGTTCCAGATACCGGCCCGGTCGCCAACTGCCCTGTCAGGACCCGGCGCAGGCGTCGCACGGCTCGCGCGGCGTCAAACGGTGATGCATCAAGATCGGTGTCGTGCAAGGCCGGCTCCACTCTCCCCGGGGCGGGGGATACCAGAGGAACTCGCGGCAAAAGTTAACGCGCCAGAGGGCCTTAGCAACAATTCAAAAAGATTGCCCCGGGACGGTGATGCCCTCGCGCCCGGTGCGGGGCGAGCGCCCATGCATGGATCGCAACAAAAAAGCGCGCCCGGAACAGGCGCGCCTCATGCATCTGAACATGTTGCGGGGGTCAGCCCACTTCGTTCATGATCTGGTCCTTGGCCATGGCAACCATTTCAGCGCGCTTGGCGCGGATCTCATCGGCTGTGGCCTTGTCACCCAGATCGCCCGCGACCTTGCGCACGACATCCTCGTGCCCGGCCTCTTCGAAATCGGCTTTCACCACTTCGACGGCATAGGCGCTGGCGTCGTCGCCGGTTTTGCCCAGAAGCTCTGCCGCCCAGAGGCCCAGCAGCTTGTTGGTGCGCGCCTCCACCTTGAATTGCAATTCCTGGTCGTGGGCGTATTTGTTTTCAAACGCGTTTTCGCGATCTTCGAATGTGCTCATGGCGCATCGTCCTTTTGGCTTGCCTTGGGGCCGGGGGAAACCTTGCCTTGGGGCCGGTGATAAAAAAGCTCGCCCGCCTTGTATAGCGTGAAAAAAGACTGCGCGACCATATGCACCGGACCGGGATTCGGCGGGGTTTCGCGCGTCCGGCTCGGGGTGGTGCGCGGGCCACGGAAAGGCGTCCGCAGGACGGGTTCTGCGGGCAGTGAAGTGGCGCGCCCGCTTGCGCTTGCGTTGTGCGCGCCCTTCGCCGGATCCATGTCCGGGGTCGGCGCAGAGCGTGATGCGCCATGTGGAGGATTGTGCTGGTGGCAGGGCAGACAATGGGGCGAGTTGTCCGGCCAGTTGTTTGGCCTGTGATCTGGCCTGTGATCTGGCCAGTGATAGGGCCTGTGATTGGGCCAGAGCCCGGACCCGTGACCGGACCCGGGACTGGGCGTCTCTGTCACCTTGCGATGCAGGCGGCACTGGATTAAAGAGAGCGCAACACCGCGCCCACGGGCGCGGTTTTACCGTTTGTGAAAGGGCCCTCATGGCACGGCGCAAGAAGATTTACGAAGGCAAGGCGAAGATCCTGTACGAAGGCCCCGAGCCCGGCACGCTTGTCCAGTATTTCAAAGACGATGCCACCGCCTTCAATGCGGAAAAGCGGGACGTGATCGAAGGCAAGGGTGTGCTGAACAACCGCTTGTCGGAGTTCTTCATGATTGGGCTTAACGGGATCGGTGTGCCGACGCATTTTCTCAAGCGTCTGAACATGCGTGAACAGCTGGTACGGGCCTGTGAGATCGTCCCGTTGGAGATCATCGTGCGCAACTATGCCGCCGGGTCGATGTCCAAGCGGCTCGGGATCGAAGAGGGCACCGCGCTGCCGCGCCCGATCGTCGAATACTGCTACAAGGACGATGATCTGGGCGATCCGCTGGTCACCGAAGAGCACATCGCCGCCTTTGGCTGGGCCTCGCAGCAGGACATGGATGACATTGTCGCGCTGGCCCTGCGGGTCAACGATTACCTCTCGGGGTTGATGTACGGTGTCGGCATCAAGCTGGTGGATTTCAAGATCGAGGTCGGACGGATCTACGACGGTGATTTCCAGCGGCTTATCGTGGCCGATGAGATCTCTCCGGACAGCTGCCGTTTGTGGGACATCGAAACCGGCAAGAAGCTGGACAAGGACGTGTTCCGACAGGATCTGGGCGATCTGGCCGATGCCTATACAGAAGTGGCGCGGCGCCTGGGCGTGATGCCCAAACAGGCGACGCATCTCAACAAACCGACACTCATCAACTGATTGACCGGTTGCGGTGCGCCCCGTGGGCGGTTCCGCGCAACAGCAGATCCGGGGCAGCAGGGGACTGGCAGCGCTCAGTCACGACAAGCCACGCCTGCCACGCAAAAGAAAACCCCGGCGCGCGAGGCTCCGGGGTTTTTTGTTTTCGCGAAACCGGGGGCGAAAGCATCGACCTTGCCACCCGATCCTGTCCGGCGGTTCAGTGCAGCAGGCGACCCATGGCCGCGGCCACGTCGGCCATGCGTGCCGAGAAGCCCCATTCGTTGTCGTACCACGCCATGACGCGCACCATGCGCGATCCCACGACCTTGGTCTGGTCCGGCGCAAAGATCGAGCTGTGCGTGGTGTGGTTGAAATCGACAGAAACCTTGGGCTCCGGGTCGTAAGACAGCACCGCGCCCATGCGGCCCGCAGCAGCTTCGGCCATCACTTCGTTCACGTCGGCGACGGTCACGTCCTTCTTGGCATAGAAGGTGAGATCAACGGCAGAGACATTGGGCGTCGGCACGCGCACTGCTGAGCCATCGAGCTTGCCCTTCAGGTTCGGCAGAACCTCGCCAAGGGCTTTTGCCGCGCCGGTCGAAGTCGGGATCATCGCCATGGCGGCGGCGCGCGCGCGGTACAGGTCCTTGTGGCGGCGGTCCAGCGTCGGCTGGTCACCGGTGTAGCTGTGGATGGTGGTCATGATGCCCGACTCGATGCCGATGCCTTCGTCCAGTGCCTTGGCCAGCGGGGCGAGGCAGTTGGTCGTGCAGGAGCCGTTTGAGATCATGGTCTCACCGGCGACCATGTCGCGATGGTTCACACCGTAGACCACGGTGCGCTGCACGTTCTTGGCGGGGGCGGAGATCAGGACGGAGCGGGCGCCGTGGTTCATGTGGGCCGCGGCCTTGTGGCCGTCGTTGAACTGGCCGGTGCATTCCAGCACCACGTCGCAGCCGCCCCAGTCCAACTGGTCAAGCTCGTAAGAGGACATCACGTCGATCGGACCGCGCCCGAGGTCAAAGGACTGGTCCTTGACGGTCACATTGCCGGGAAAGCGTCCATGGATGCTGTCGTAGCGCAGCAGGTGCGCATGGGTGTCTATCGGACCGGGAGCGTTGATTTTCACGACCTGCACGTCGTTGCGGGCGGATTCGGCGATATGCGCCAGGGTGCAACGGCCGATGCGGCCAAATCCATTGATGCCGACAGTGACGGTCATGATACTCTCCTGAAATCCTGTAAACTTGCGCTTCGTATACTTTGGCATTCTGACCCGGGAAAGGCACAAACATGTTTAACGTCAGCATGTTAGCGGTAAACGTGGCAAGGTTTCGCGTGGTGGCGCTAACGAACGGCCAAGCATTGCGCAGTATGAAAAACCGTTTGCGATAACACCGCGCCCGCAGGCCTCGGACAGCGGTCAGGTCGACGCCAAATGCGGCGCGCAGGCGCAAACCGAGTCGCGTGGCGCAGCGGCTCTGGCCCGATCTGGCCCGATCTGGCCCGTTCCGGACTGTTCTGGCCCATTGCCGGGGGACGATTGCCGCGACGGCGTGTGCATCGGCGCTTGCACACGAGGCCTGCACGGTTAGGCTGCGCACAACAGCCCAAGGAGAGGGATATGAGCGGACTTCTGGCGCTACTGGATGATGTTGCGGCAATTGCCAAGCTGGCGGCCGCCTCGGTGGATGACATCGGTGCCGCGGCGATGAAGGCGGGGTCAAAGACCGCCGGTGTTGTGATCGACGATGCCGCCGTGACGCCCAAATACGTACAAGGGTTTGAGCCCGCGC
>JBELMB010000227.1:0-7976 GCA_042088665.1 Sagittula sp. | reverse complement strand
GGTATGGGCCAGGATCTGGCGCAGGCTTACCCGGCTGCCCGGGCGGTCTTTGACGAAGTGGACGACGCATTGGGCGAAAAGCTTTCTGCGCTGATCTGGGAGGGGGACCTTGAGACCCTGACCCTGACGCAGAACGCGCAGCCGGCGCTTATGGCGACGTCCTTGGCCGCCATGCGCGCGCTCGAAGCGGAGGGCGTGGAGATTTCGGCCGCCAGCTTTGTCGCGGGGCACAGCCTTGGAGAATATTCCGCCCTGACCGCGGCGGGCGCGCTGAGCGTCAGTGACGCGGCGCGTCTGTTGCGCAAGCGCGGGCAGGCCATGCAGGCCGCGGTGCCGGTGGGTGAGGGTGCGATGGCGGCCTTGCTGGGGCTCGACCTCGAGGTGGTCAGATCCGTCGTCACCGAGGCCGCCGAAGGTGACGTGCTCGCCGCGGCCAATGACAACGACCCGGGCCAGGTGGTGGTGTCGGGCACGCTGGCAGCCGTGGAACGCGCGGTGACGGCGGCCAAGGCGGCGGGCGCCAAACGTGCCGTGATGCTGCCGGTCAGCGCGCCGTTTCACTGCGCCCTGATGGAGCCCGCCGCGCGCGAGATGGCAGAGGCCCTCAGCCATGTGGACATTCTGGACCCCAAGGTGCCGCTTGTGGCGAATGTGCTCGCCGAAGCGGTCCGCAATGTGCCAACGATTCGCTCGCTGCTGGTGGACCAGATCTGCGGTGCGGTGCGCTGGCGCGAGTCGGTGGCCTTCATGGTGGGACATGGCGTCGACGAGTTCTGGGAAATCGGCGCGGGCAAGGCCCTGTCCGGCATGGTGCGCCGAATCGAGCGCAGCGCGACGTTGCGTCAGGTGGGTTCTGCCGACGATGTGAAGGCTGCCGCGGCGTCGTTGCAGGGCTGATCCGCGACACCGAGATTGCGCGGCGGTCCTGCCGGATGTCCCGGGTTGACTTCCCGGGTTGACTGGCAAGCCGCGGGCGCTGCGCTGGCAGGTCGAGGTGCGCCTGCTCCGGCCTTGACCAATTGCCTTCCCGTGGCCGATGCCGCTAGAAGCGGGGAAAGACGCAACGGGAGACAGAGATGTTTGATCTGACAGGCAAGACCGCGCTGGTGACGGGCGCATCCGGGGGAATTGGCGGCGCCATCGCCAAGACGCTGCACGGTGCAGGCGCCACAGTCGGGCTGTCGGGCACGCGGGTCGCCCCGCTCGAAGCCCTCGCCGCGGAACTGGGTGACCGGGCGTATGTGCTGCCCTGCAACCTTGGCGATGCCGTAGCGGTGACCGCGTTGCCGAAGCAGGCGGTGGACGCGATGGGCAGCCTCGACATTCTCGTCAACAATGCGGGCATCACGCGCGACAACCTCTTCATGCGCATGTCCGAGGACGAATGGGCGCAGGTGCTGGATGTGAACCTGACGGCGACCTTCCGCCTGTGCAAGGCCTCGCTGCGCGGCATGATGAAGGCGCGCTGGGGCCGCATCGTGAACATCTCGTCGGTGGTTGGCGCGACCGGCAACCCCGGGCAGGGCAACTATGCCGCTGCCAAGGCCGGCATGATCGGCATGTCGAAATCGCTGGCCTACGAGGTCGCGAGCCGTGGCATCACGGTGAACGCGGTGGCGCCCGGATTCATTGAAACGGCGATGACGGACAAGCTCAACGAGGACCAGAAAGCGGCCATCCTGACCCAGATTCCAAACGGTCGGATGGGCACGCCCGAGGAAATCGCCGCGGCGGTGCTTTACCTCGCCAGCCCCGAAGCCGCCTATGTCACCGGCACGACGTTGCACGTCAACGGTGGCATGGCCATGTTGTAATATCGCCCGGGGCCAGTGCTGCAGAGCGGCGTGGGAAAGCATTTGCCATCCCAAGCGCCTGTGTTATAGGCCCCCCAGATTCACGGGCGGGGCGGCAGTGCCGCGTACCGTCCCCCGGCTGATCCCAGCCGGGAGATCGAGCCGCCCATCCGGGCAAAAACCACCGCAACGCGGTTGGGCAATTCGGGCTAAATGGCCCGCCAGACTGGTGAGGAAAGAACATGAGCGACATCGCAGATCGCGTGAAGAAGATTGTAGTCGAGCATCTGAGCGTGGATGAAGAGAAGGTGACCGACCAGGCCTCCTTCATCGATGATCTGGGTGCGGACAGCCTCGACACCGTCGAACTGGTGATGGCCTTCGAAGAAGAGTTCGGCATCGAGATCCCCGATGACGCCGCCGAGACCATCCAGACCTTTGGCGACGCCGTCGAGTTCATCACGAAGGCCAACGCGGCCTGAGCCTGAACACACACGGTTCTCAAGTTGACGCATGCGGCGCTTTCCGGGAGGGAGGCGCCGTTTTGCATTCGGGGCAAGTGATTGGGTGGTTGTCGCGCCGAGCCAAGCCGCAGGTGGTCCGTCCCTGCAGGGTGGTTGTCCCAAAAGAGAGAGGCAGGAGTTGGGTCTGCGGATTGCAGATCGACTGTGTCAAGCTGCGGGGGCCATGTGTGCCCGGGCAAGATGATGGGTCTCGGCGCCTCTTTGTGACCCCAGGGCCTTTGCCTGCGCCGTGTCAGGCGGTTTTGCTTTGAAGCATGACCGACGCCGCGACAGCCGAGGTCTGACCGTTGGCACCACGAGCGGTGTGTCAAAGACCGCCATAAGGGCTGTGCAAGGGCTTGGCCCGCTGATCGGCAGGCTCACCCGTTCTTTTTCGCCTTTTCCTCGGCCTTGGCGGCGTCCCAGAGGGCGTCCATTTCGGCCAATGTGCTGTCCTCCGGGCGGCGGTCCTCTTTTGCAAGGGCCGTTTCGATATAGCCGAACCGACGTGTGAACTTGGCGTTCGCTGCGCGCAGGGCTGCTTCGGGATCGATGTCGAGGTGACGGGCAAGATTGGCCACCACAAAGAGCATGTCGCCAAATTCCTCGATCTGCCCGTCGCGGTCCGGGGCTTGCCGGATCTCTTCGAGCTCTTCCGCCAGCTTGTCCATCACGTGATCGGTCTGGGTCCAGTCAAAGCCCACCCGCGCGGCGCGCTTTTGCAGCTTTACCGCGCGCATCAGGGCCGGCAGGCCGAGGGCCACGCCATCCAGCGCGCCGCCCTGCGATTTGGCGGCGCGCTCGGCGGCCTTGATCTTTTCCCAGTCCAGCGTCTGCTGATCCGCGGATTTGTCGCGGCTTTCGGCGCCAAAGACATGCGGATGCCGGGCGACCATCTTGTCCGACATTGTGTCTGCCACATCGCCAAAGTCGAACAGCCCGCGTTCCGAGGCCATCTGCGCGTGAAACACGGATTGGAACAGCAGGTCGCCCAATTCGCCTTTCAGCTCGTCCCAGGCCTCTCGTTCGATGGCGTCGGCAACCTCGAAGGCCTCTTCGATGGTGTAGGGCGCAATGGTGGCAAAATCCTGCTGGAGGTCCCAAGGGCAGCCGGTTTCGGGATCGCGCAAGCGGCGCATGATCTCGAGCAGGCGCGGCATCCCGCCTTTCGGGTTGTGAATCAGGTCATCGGTCATTGCACCCTCCTGCGGTTTGGTTTCAAGATCGTCCCGAGGCAGGCTTGCGGGATCAGGAACAGGGAGTCCAGAGCATGGTGGTGGTGAACCGGATCGCGGGCTTTGCGGAGGATATGGCAGGGTGGCGGCGCCACATTCATGCGCATCCGGAACTGTGCCTGAACTGTCATGAGACGGCGCGTTTCGTGGTCGAGCAGTTGCAGGCTTTTGGCGTCGACCGGATCGAGACCGGAGTGGCCGAAAGCGGCGTTGTCGCTGTGATCGAGGGACATGGGCCGGGTGGCGCGCAAGCTGGTGGGCCAAAGACCGGGCCAAATACCGGGCCAGTTGCTGGGCCAGATACTGGGCCAGTTGCTGGACCTGTCACGGGGCTGCGGGCGGATATGGACGCGCTGCCGATCACCGAGGCCACCGGGGCGGCATGGGCGTCCATCGTGCCCGGGGCCATGCATGCCTGCGGGCATGACGGGCACACCGCGATGCTGCTCGGCGCGGCGCGCCACCTGTGCGAGACACGGGCCTTTTCAGGTCAAGTGGTTCTGATCTTTCAGCCAGCCGAAGAGACCAAGGGTGGCGGTCGCATGATGGTCGAGGCCGGCATCATGGAACGCTATGGCATCGAAGAGGTCTATGCCCTGCACACGGATCCTTTTGCGCCCCTGGGTCAATTCCGGACCTGTCCGGGGCCGATCATGGCGGCGGCGGATGATTTTGCCATCACCGTGACGGGGCAAGGCGGGCACGCGGCTTATCCGCATGGGTGTCGCGACCCCATGCCCTGTGCACTTGCCATCGGTCAGGCGCTGCACTGCCTGGTCTCGCGCGAAGTCGATCCGCTTGGGTCGCTGGTGGTGTCCTTGACGCAGTTCCATGGCGGGACGGCTACAAACATCGTGCCCGAAGAGATCACCCTTGGCGGCACGGTGCGCAGCCTGTCAGCCGAGGTGCGCGATGCCACGGAGCGGCGCATGGGCGAGATCGTGGCGGGGCAGGCGGCTTCATACGGCGTATCTGCAAGGCTGGATTACATGCGCAACTATCCGTCAACCGTGAACCATGCCGAACAGACTGCACTTGCAGTGGAAGTGGCGCGGGAGGTGTCCGGCGATGTGGTAGCAGACCTGCCGCCGGAGATGGGGTCGGAGGATTTTTCCTACATGTTGGAGGAACGGCCCGGAGCGTTCTTGTTCCTCGGGCAGGGTATCGGGCCGTCGGTGCACCATCCGGCGTTTGATTTCAACGATGCAGCGGCGCCCATCGGGGCAAGCTTTTTCGTGCGTCTGATCGAGCGGCGGCACGGGGTGGGAGGCTGAACGCCGCGCGTTGCTGCGCAACGACGCCCCGCCCGCCATCCCGTCCGGGGCCACTCTGTCTGACCTTGGACGGGCACATTCCGCGGTTGTCCGGCCCCCGAGGTTTTCCGAAGGGTCCGGGCGTTCGGCGGCAGAGTGTTAATTGGTTATGGCCCTGCAATTCGCTTCGCAGGACTTGTAGTCTGAGGAAAGGCCTTCGCAAATAAACAGGATCTCCGAGCAGTCTCCGCGGTCTGACAAGCATTGAGCCAGCTCTTGATTGCAGCTTTTCGTTTCTTGGGCCTGAGTGGTGCAGTTTGACTGGATGCATTGATTTGTGTCTTGATTGGCTGTTTGTGCCTGCAGCGACAGTGGCAGCAGTATCGCCGTGCAGGTGATGAGCATGAACCGGGTGGTCATTGCTGGGGATCCTTTCAAGTGGATTGAACTCTGTTCAAGCAGCTTGAAGCCCGTTCAAGCGACTTGAACTCTGTTCAAGCGGCATGGCACGAAGCGCGTGCCTGAGCGCGCAGATTTGCGCAGTCAGGGTCATTTATCAACCGGTTTCGGTTCCGGGGCCGTGCGGCGTACCCAAACAGGGTCGACGTGGAGAGGTCTGGGGGCGGCGATTGGGAGAGGTTTGACCATGCCCCCAGTTTGTCCGCGTTTGCCTGACATTGGGGCAATGGGGGTATGGCGTGTCGGTTGTCAGGCATTCGATTCCAACCGCCGTGGAAATGGCGCCGTCGCGTGATTTGGCGCTTGAAGTGGATCTGTCCGCGCGCCACCATCGGGCAAACTACGCTTGCGTCCTGACGGACAGAATTGGGAATCAGCCATGCCAATTGTGAACTCCATCGCCGCGATGGAAGAGGAAATGACCGGGTGGCGGCAGTATCTGCACCAGCATCCGGAGCTTGGTCTTGAATGCCACAAGACAGCGGCATTCGTCGTCGAGCAGTTGCGCGGCTTTGGTGTTGCCGAGATCCACGAAGGGCTGGCGCGGAGCGGGGTCGTCGCGATCATCGAGGGCCGCGCCCCGGGGCGGACCATTGGACTGCGCGCTGACATGGACGCCCTGCCGATGGAGGACCTGTCCGGAGTGACCTATGCCTCGACCGTGCCGGGCATGGCGCATACCTGCGGTCATGATGGCCATACGACGATGTTGCTTGGGGCGGCCAAATACCTGGCGGAGACGCGCAATTTCGCCGGGCGCGTGGCGCTGATCTTTCAGCCGGCTGAGGAAAACGAAGGCGGCGGGCGCATCATGGTCGAAGAGGGCATGATGGAGCGCTTTGCCATTGACGAGGTCTATGGCATCCACAATGCGCCCGGCGCGCCCGAGGGCACGATGCACACCAATTCCGGCGCGCTCATGGCCGGGGTCGACGAATTCACCATCGAGATCAAGGGACAGGGCGGACACGGTGCAATGCCGCATCAGACCCGTGATCCGGTGGTCACGGCCGCCAGCATGGTCATGGCGTTGCAGAGCATCGTCAGCCGGTGCACCGATGCCCTGGACCGTCTGGTGGTGAGCGTCTGCCAGATCCACACGGGCTCTGCCATGAATATCGTGCCGGAAACCGCGATGCTGAACGGCACGGTGCGCTACTTTGACAAATCCGTGCAGGCGGAGGTCAAGGCGAAGATGGCGGAACTGGTGGAGTTTCAGGCCAGAAGCTTTGGCATGACGGCGGAATTGACCTATGCCGAGGGGTATCCGCCGACGGTCAATCATCCCGCCCAGGCTGCTTTTGCCGCCGAAGTGGCCCGCGACGTGGTTGGCGCAGACCGTGTGGATGAGGATTGCCCGCCGATCATGCCGGGGGAGGATTTTTCCTACATGCTGGAAGCGCGGCCCGGGGCGTATCTTTTCCTTGGCCAAGGGGACACGCCGGTGTGCCACCATCCGGCCTATGACTTCAACGACGGGATCTCCAAGGTTGGTGCAAGCTTCTTTGCCCGGCTGGTCGAACGCGCCTTGCCTCTGGAGTGATCCGCGCCCCTGTGTGGCCAGGCAGGATGCCTGCGGGTACCGCGGGCGTGGCGGCCTTGGGGGCAGGCAACGCGCTCTGACAGCATGACCGCCAATCCAATGAAACTGTTCTGACAACGGAAAACCGTGATGAGCCTCGAAGACGCCAAATCGCACATGGACCACGCCTTTACGCGCGAGGATCTCAAGGGGCCGTCCTTTGAAAACGTCTTTGCGGGGGCGCCGTCCTTCTTGCGGCGGCGCTATACCAAGGACCTTGCTGGCGTCGACATTGCTGTCACGGGACTTCCGTTTGATCAGGCGGTCACCAACAGGCCCGGCACGCGGTTGGGGCCGCGGGCCATCCGCGAGGCCTCTCTTCTGCAGCCCTGTGATGCGCCCTATGGCTGGGGCTATGACGTCTTGTCGGAGTTCGCGATTGCCGATTACGGCGACATGGCTTTTGACTATGCCATGCCTTCGGAGGTGCCCGACCGGATCAGCGCGCATGTGGGCGGGATACTGGCGGCAGGCGCAGGCTGCATAGCGCTTGGCGGGGATCACTCTGTCACGCATGGCGCCCTGCGCGCGCATGCCGCCGTACATGGCCCTCTGAGTGTCATCCAGATCGACGCGCATACGGACACATGGGCAGATGACAATGCGGCCCGCGTCGATCACGGCACCTTCATGTACAAGGCGGCGCAGGAGGGGATCGTGGTGCCCGAACGGTCCGTGCAGATTGGGATACGCACCGACAATCCCGATACGCTGGGCTTTCATATCCTTGATGCGCGCGCAGTGCATGCACAGGGCCCCGAAGCGATCGCCGGACAGGTCAAGGAGATCGTCGGTACGGCGCCCTGCTACTTGACCTTTGACATCGACGGGCTGGACCCGGCCTTTGCGCCGGGCACGGGCACGCCGGTCTGGGGCGGGCTGAGCAGTCACCAGGCGGCGGTTCTGCTTCGGCAACTCGCGGGGATCGACCTGAAGGGGGGCGATGTGGTCGAGGTCTCTCCGCCTTTCGATCCCACGGGGGCGACGGCCATCGCAGCGGCCCATGTCGCGACAGAACTGCTGTGCCTCTGGGGCTGGACCCGGCGCTGAACCGGGTGCTTGATCCGGCAAAGGGGGCCTGCCTTGTTGCGTGCCGTGTCGGCCCGTGTCCTTGGCGGTGTCCTTGGCGCTGTCCAGGACCTTGTGTCTGT
>JBELMB010000038.1:0-36716 GCA_042088665.1 Sagittula sp. | reverse complement strand
GGGCCAGTGACGGATTGGGCCAGTGACGGATTGGGCCAGTGACGGATTGGGCCAGAGGATGAGAGTGCCTTTGGTGCGGAGAACGGGACGGGCCTTTGGAAAGACTGTGCCGCGGGCGCTTGGAATGACCACGCTTCTGGCGCTTGATGATGACCACGCCTTTGGCGTGAGATGATGACCACGCTTCTGGCGTGAGATGACGACCACGCTTCTGGCGTGCGATCAGGAAAGACACGAACTGCGTCGGGTGCAGGAGAGCGCCGGGCGTGAATGGATAACGTCGAGGGAGGAAGACATGACGGAAGTCTCGATGGTGGTGAACGGCAAGGCTGTCACCAAATCGGTCAAGGGCAATACGCTGCTGACAGAATTTTTGCGCGAGGAGCTTCGGCTGACGGGCACCCATGTTGGCTGTGACACCAGCCAGTGCGGCGCTTGCGTGGTGCATGTGGACGGCTCTGCGGTCAAGGCCTGCACGATCTTCGCTGCGGAGGCCGATGGGGCCGCGGTGACGACGATCGAGGGCATGGCGAATGCGGATGGGTCGCTGTCGGTGATCCAGCAGGCGTTCCAGGATCATCACGGCTTGCAGTGCGGTTTTTGCACGCCGGGCATGGTGATGTCTGCGGCGGCGCTGCTGAAGGAGAACCCGACGCCTTCGGAGGCGGAGGTCCGGGATTATCTCGAGGGCAACATCTGCCGGTGCACGGGCTACCACAACATCGTCAAGGCGATCCTTGCGGCGTCGGGGCAGGAGGTTGCAGGCGTCGCGGCGGAGTGATCCGGTCGGCGCGCGGGGTCAACCCCGCGCCACGGGCCGTTGCACGCCCTGGCGCATGGGCGGGTCACCTGCCTTTGGGTCGGCAAGCGGGGCTGGGACCGGGGACGCCTGGTTTGGGTGCCGGATTTGGGCCCCGGATTTGAGCCCCGGATTTGGGCTCTGGTCCAGAACGAGGGGGCCAGCGCGGTGGGTCCAGACCATTGGGTCCAAGGCACCGGCGCCAGAGCCAGAGCACGGGTCCAGAACACCGGGTCCATGACTGGTCTCAGGACACTGGCCCCAGGACCCTGGCCCCAGAGCACGGATGCCATGACACTGGCACCCGGACCTTGGCGCCCGGACCCTGGACCACAGACGGGGGCAATTGACCCCCGGGCGTCTTTGCCAGTTCCGGCCATGCCGGGCGTCCTGCCGCCCTGGACACAGGGCGCATCGTACGGGGTGCATCGTACGGGGCGCGCATCGTGACGCCTTTCAGACGCGCCGGTGACGGCGCCACGCCCTTCAGAGCGCCGCGGACGGCGCCGGGGCACCACAGACGCGGCGGGCCGAACCCGCCCCCGGTTCGGCGGGGACCTCCTCGCCAGCCACCCAAGCCAAACGGATCGTAGCGCGGGGTTCACCCCGCGCCCCCAAGGGAGGAGAAAGACATGCCGAAGGATCATGGCATAGGTGCCAGCCCAAAGCGTCGTGAGGACGTGCGCTTCTTGACCGGTGCCGGCAATTACACCGATGACATCAACGTGCACGGCCAGGCCTATGTGCACTTCCTGCGCTCGGATGTGGCGCATGGCAAGATCAACGGGGTCGATACGGCCGCGGCGGCGGCCATGCCGGGCGTCGTGCGCATCTTCACCGGCGCCGATTTTGACGGCGTGGGCGGTCTGCCCTGCGGCTGGCAGGTGACCGACAAGCACGGCGAGCCCATGCAGGAGCCGGCCCACCCGGTTCTGGCCATCGGCAAGGTGCGCCACGTCGGTGACCCGATCGCCGCCGTGGTGGCCGACAGCCTCGAGCAAGCGCGCAGCGCCGCCGAGGCCATCGAGCTCGACATCGAAGAGCTGCCGGCCGTGGTCGACATGGGCGCCGCCCTGGACGCGGGCGCCACGAAGGTGCACGACGATCTCAGCTCGAACCTGTGTTACGACTGGCAGTTCGGCACGGACACGGAAACGACCGATGCGGCCTTTGCCGGGGCGGCCCATGTGACCACGCTGGAGCTGATCAACCAGCGCCTCGTCGCCAACCCGATGGAGCCGCGCGTCGCGGTGGGGGACTATGCCCGCGCCAACGACGAGAGCACGCTCTACACCACTTCGCAGAACCCGCATGTGATCCGTCTGCTCATGGGCGCCTTCGTCCTCGGCATCCCGGAGCATAAACTGCGCGTTGTGGCGCCCGATGTGGGCGGCGGCTTTGGCACGAAGATCTTCCACTACGCCGAAGAAGCCTTCTGCACCTTTGCGGCGCGGGCCATCAACCGGCCGGTCAAATGGACAGCGACGCGCTCCGAAGCGTTCATGTCGGATGCCCATGGCCGCGATCACGTGACGAAGATCGAACTGGCGCTGGACGCGGAGAACAACTTTGTCGGCGTGCGCACCGACACCAAGGCCAACATGGGCGCCTACCTGTCGACCTTTGCGTCCTCGGTGCCGACCTGGCTGCATGGCACGCTGATGGCGGGCAACTACCGCACCCCCGCGGTGCAGGTGAACGTGAAGGCCGTGTTCACGACCACCGTGCCCGTGGACGCCTATCGCGGCGCTGGCCGCCCGGAGGCGACCTTTCAGCTGGAGCGGGTGATCGACAAGGCCGCGCGCGAGCTGGGTGTCGACCCGATTGCGCTGCGCCGGCAGAACTTCATCTCGGAGTTCCCCTACGAGACGCCCGTGGCCGTGGTCTATGACACCGGCGACTACGAGGCCACCATGGCCAAGATGGAAGAGCTGATGGACATCCCGGGCTTTGCCGCCCGCCGCGCCGCGAGCGAGGCCAACGGCAAGCTGCGCGGCCTCGGTGTGAACTGCTTCATCGAGGCCTGCGGCATCGCGCCGTCGAACCTGGTGGGTCAGCTGGGCGCGCGTGCGGGTCTCTATGATGCGGCGACCGTGCGGGTGAACGCCACCGGCTCGATCTCGGTCATGGTCGGCGCGCACAGCCACGGCCAGGGCCACGAGACGGTCTTCCCGCAGGTGGTGGCAGAGATGCTGGGCATCGACGAGGGGATGATCGACATCGTGCATGGCGACACGTCGAAGATCCCCTTCGGCATGGGCACCTACGGGTCGCGGTCGATCGCGGTCTGCGGCTCTGCGATGGTGCGGGCCACGGAGAAGATCATCAACAAGGCGAAGAAGATCGCCTCTCACCTGCTGGAGGCCGCCGAGGCCGACATCGAACTGAAGGACGGTCAGTTCTCGGTTGCGGGCACCGACAAGTCGGTTGCCTGGGGGGATGTGACGCTGGCGGCCTATGTGCCGCACAACTATCCGCTGGAAGAGATCGAACCGGGCCTTGAGGAGACGGCGTTCTACGATCCGGCCAACTTCACCTATCCCGCAGGCGCCTATGCCTGTGAGGTGGAAGTGGATCCGGAAACCGGCGCGGTGAAGATCGAGAAGTTCGTCTCGGCGGATGACTTCGGCAATGTGATCAACCCGATGATCGTCGAAGGCCAGGTGCATGGCGGCATCGCGCAGGGCATTGGCCAGGCGCTGCTGGAGAATTGCGCCTACGACGAGAACGGTCAGCTCCTGTCGGCCTCCTACATGGATTACGCCATGCCGCGGGCCGATGATCTGCCAGATCTCGACAGCTACACGGTGGACCATTCCTGCCAGACGCCCTGCACGCACAACCCTCTGGGTGTGAAGGGCTGTGGCGAGGCCGGTGCCATCGGGTCTCCGCCGACGGTGGTGAACGCGGTGATCGATGCGCTGCAATCGGGGGGCCATGACGTGACGCATATCGACATGCCGGTCTCCCCGGGGCGCGTCTGGGAGGCGATGCAGAAAGGCTGAGGATGCGTGGCGCGCGGGGGCTTTCTTCCGCGCGCCAGACGGCATCCGATGTCGGTTCCGTGTCGCACATGATGTGCGTTCCACATGCACCGAGGGTGCATTCAGGATTGAGTATTTTTGAAACAGAGAAGCCAGAAGGCCTGTACTGAAACACGCAAAGCCGGTTTATACTGCGCCTTGTGAGCTTTCTTGAGACGGTGCCTTTTGGGCGGATGAAGAGGACAAGACCATGTATTCCTTTGAGATTGTGCGTCCCGGCAGCCTGGCCGACGCGGTGGCGGCCCTGGGCCAGGACGAGGCCCAGCCTCTTGGTGGCGGGCAGACGCTGATCCCGACGCTCAAGCAGCGCCTTGCGAGCCCTTCGGTGCTTGTGAGCCTGTCGGGCATCGACGAGATGAAGGGCGTCTCTGCCGAGGGTGGCGTGCTGACCATCGGTGGCGGCACCACCCATGCCACGGTGGCGGCGGAGGCGGGTGTGTTTCCGGCGCTTGCGGCGCTGGCGGGGCATATCGGTGATCCGGCGGTGCGCAACCGCGGCACCATCGGCGGGTCGCTGGCCAACAACGACCCCTCGGCCTGCTACCCGGCGGCGGCGTTGGGATCGGGGGCTGTGATCGTGACCAACACGCGCGAGATCGCGGCGGATGATTATTTCCAGGGCATGTTCGCGACGGCGCTGGAGGAAGGCGAGATCGTGACCGGGGTGCGTTTCCCGGTGCCGCAGGTGGCGGCCTACGAGAAGTTCGAACAGCCTGCCTCGCGGTTTGCGCTGGTCGGTGTCTTTGTGTCGAAGGGGGCCGATGGCGTGCGCGTTGCGGTGACCGGGGCCTCTGAAGAGGGCGTGTTCCGCTGGGCCGAGGCCGAGGCGGCGCTGACGGCCAATTTTGCCCCCGAAGCGCTGGACGGGCTGTCGCTGCCGGGCGAGGGCATGATCTCTGACCTGCACGGCACCGGCGCCTACCGCGCCCACCTCACTGCGGTGATGACCAAACGCGCCGTCAAGAACGCCGCCTGAAAACGGCGCTCACCGGCGCGAGGATGCGCCCGGGATACGGCCTGAGACGGGCCCTGGGTCTGGAGCGAAGCTGGGCCCGGGGTCTGGAGCGAAGCTGGGCCCGGGGTCTGGAGCGAAGCTGGGCTCTGGGTCTGGCCCTGGATCTGGCGTGAAGCAGGGCCCTGGATCTGGCGTGAAGCAGGGCCCTGGATCTGGCGTGAAGCTGAGCCCGGGGTCGGGCGAGCAATGGGCCCCGAAACATGGTCCGATATACCGCCTGCCACAAACACCGCCGGCCAGAACACCCTGGCCGGCACCAAGACAAGCCAGACCACCAGCCAGAAAACCAACCCGAACAGCCAGGCCCCCGGTGAAACCACCGGGGGCTTGATGCCGTCAAGGGGGGGCTTGGCCCTTGGATCTAGCGGTTCAGGCCGCGCGCTGCGGGATCTGCTGAGCCGGGCGCCTCGGACGGGGTGTCCTGCGAGCCGCCGCTCAGCTCTCCGACCGCATGACTGCCGGACCACTGTCCCAGGATCAGCCGCTCCGTGTTGCCGTCCATCTCGGATGGGTCGATATTGTCGATCAGGTCCAGCAAAACATAGCTGGCGCGCAGCACCGCAGCAGTGTCGGTCCGGCCGTCGGTTCCGAACAGCAGCGACTGCCCGTCGTTGCCGCTGAGAATCCCGTGCGAGGCGGCGCGTTCCGACGCCAGATGTTCGAGCGGGGTGTCGATGTTGTCGAGGGCCTTTTCCATCATCGTCAGGGTCATGGTCAACATGCTTTCGGACGACAGGCCCTCGTCGTCCTTGTCGTGTCCAAAAGCATTGCCGCGGCCCTTTCCATTGGGTCCCGGGCCCGCCTCATCATCGCTTTCTGTCTTGTCCGCAAGGTGGTTCTGCGTCTGGCTGGGCGATGCGGTCTCCGACGGCTGGGCAGTCTGGGCGAGGGCCTCTGCGAAAGCCTTTTGGTCATCGGTCTCATGCGGGGACTGGTCGCCCGGAGTTGCAGGGCCGTCAATTCGGGTGCTCATGATTGGGCTGACCTTTGATGCTCAAATGATTGCAAAGCCTAGCCACGCCCCTCTGGCATCTGCCAGCTTCCGGGCCGTGAACACAGTGATCCGAGGTTGGAAACAAAAGGCGGTTTTGATTTCGTGTCACGTTTCCAAGGGGTTGGACGTTTTTGCAAACAAAGGGGCACGGATCCGGCTGTTTTTACAGTTTCCATTCAGGAAATAGTCATGGCGTCCGGTGTGGAATGTTCAGATCGCACCCGAGCAGCAAGGGCAAGCGCCGCACTCCAGCCACAGTTCTGCCGGATCTGCGACGCTTTCCTCTTTGCCCTCAGGGGGTGCGGCGCACGGAGCGCGCGGCTGACTGCCCCGCAATCCGGCCCAGAACGACCGCCGACAACAGACCGTTGCCCGAGAGATACCCGCTGTCGCCTTTGCCCGAGACGCCCACTGCCGCACCTCCGGCTGCAAACAGGCTGTTCCAAACACCGCCATCGGCGCGTTTCACCCGCGCGCTCTCGTCCACGTCGAGGCCGCCTTGTGTGTGAAACAGCGCGCCTGTGACCTTGACCGCGACGTAAGGCGGCGTGAGCGCTGCGCCGTCGAAACGGCGCCCAAATGCATCCGTGCCGGGGGCGGGGAGCGCGGCCAGAGTATCGGCAAGGGCAGCCCGAGGCAGGCCGGTCTCTTGTGCCAGCGTGGCGATGTCCGGGGCGACCTTCAAGGCGCCCTGCGCCTCTGCATCCTTGAAGTCCTGAAACTGTCGCGCCACCTGCGCGATGCGCGTGTCAAAGATCGTCCAGGCCTTGCCCTCTGGCTGGCGCATCACGGCGCGCGCAGCTTCTGAATAGCCCTGACTTTCGTCCCAAAAGCGGTTGCCTTCCAGGTTCACCTGGATCCCGCCTTCAGTGATCACGGCCCATGTGATCAGGATGCCGTGGGGGTGGGCGACGTTGCCGTGCCCCTGATAGGCGGACAGATGCCGCGTCTGCGCGCCAAGCGCTTCGCCCCATGCAACCGCGTCGCCGGTATTGCCGCTGTGGCCGAACCACAGTGCCTCGGCGATATCGGGCATGTGCTGGCGCACCATCTGCGGATTGCCGCCATAGCCGTTGCAGGCAAGGATCAATGCCTTGCAGCCGATCGTTTCATCCCCGTCCGGCCCCGTGACGCCAGCGCCTGTGACCTGACCATCAGACGTGAACAGGGTCACGGCGCGGCGATTGCCGATGATGTCGATGTTTTCCACCTCGCAGGTGGCGCGCAGACGGTCGACCAATTCGCGCCCGGCGCGGGTTGGCAGACCGTGCATGCGCCGCGCGCTGTGGCCGGGATAGTCGAAGTTCGTGACCACCGTGAAGGGCAGCGCGTGTCGGGCCGAGAGCCAGTCCAGCGCCGGTCCCGCCCCACGCGCCATCAGATCCACCAGCATCTGCGGGCTTTCGCCCTTGGCCTTGGCCTGAATGTCGCGCGCGAACTGCTCCGGGCTGTCGGCGATGCCCGCGGCGGCCTGCGCCCGGGTGCCCGGCGCGGGAATCAACCCGGCAGACAGCGCGGTTGACCCCGATGGCACGGCGTCCGCTTCGATCACCAGCACGTCACCGCCCTCGTCATGGGCTGCGAGGGCCGCGATCATGCCGCAAGCGCCGCTGCCGATGATCAGGATCGGCACCTCGATGTCATAGCTGGGCGGTGCGGGAGCGACGCGGGGATTATCCGCCATCTTCGTACCGTTTGCCGGCGGCGAGCATCGCCTCGGTCCCGATCTTTTCGTTCAACCCTCTGAAATCATGCATGTGGTCGGCGAAAGGCTGGTTGGATCCATGGGTCTTGAGACTGCTGTAGTAGGCCTCCGCCGTGCGGGCGAGGGCGCGCACGATGCCACCGGGAAAGATCACGATGTCAAAGCCGAGCGCCTCAAGATCGCCAGCCGACTGGATCGGCGTGGCGCCGCCCTCGACCATATTCGCCAACAACGGGATGCGGCCCGCGAATTGCTTGGCGATGCTTTGCAATTCCGCGCCAGAGCGGGGCGCCTCGATGAACAATACGTCGGCACCCGCCGCCACATAGGCCTCGGCCCGGGTCATCGCGGCCGCGATCCCCTCGACGGCGATGGCGTCGGTGCGCGCCACGATCAGCGTCTCATCAGAGGCGCGGGCGTCGGCCATGGCGGCGATCTTGCCAGACATCTCGGCAAGAGGGATCAGCGATTTGTCACCAAGGTGCCCGCAGCGTTTCGGAAAGGTCTGGTCTTCGATCTGCAGGGCGCTGGCCCCGGCGCGTTCATACAGCCGCATGGTGCGTTGCGCGTTCAGCGCGTTGCCAAAGCCCGTGTCGGCATCGATGATCACCGGCAGATCCACGCGGTCCCGCACAAGGCCCATCGTCTCCGCCATTTCCGTGACCGACGTCAGCCCGATATCGGGGCGGCCAAGGCGCGTATAGGCCACGGCGGCACCGCTGAGGTAGAGCGCTTCAAACCCCGCCTCAGCCGCGAGCGCCGCCGTCAGGCCGTCATAGACCCCGGGAGCCAAGAGGATCTCGGCGCGCGCCAGTCTGGTTCTCAGACTGGAAATCGGGTCGCTGTTCGGGCTCACGTCAGCGTCTCCAGCATCTCGGCGCAGGTCATGATCGGCGTGACAGACCCAAGTGAGACCAGCGTCGCCGCGTGCACATCATCCTTGAAGGCCGCGCAGCCATCGGACAGCAGCACCGTATGGATGTTGCGCAGGTGCGCGTCGCGGACGGTGCTGGCGACGCCGCCGTTCGTCACGATGCCGCCCACGATCAGCGTGTCGATTTCAAGCGCCCGCAGGATGTACTCCAGACGGGTTTGATAAAGTGCAGAATAGGCCACCTTTTCAACGGTGTAGTCCGCCGGGGCCAGCGCATCCACAAGGCCGTGCCCCCAAGCGCCCGGGGCGAAATCGCCGGTGCCAAGGAAGGGGCGCAGGGCCTTCAGGTGCGGGGCGATCAGCGGCGCGCCGCCGGGGCCGGGCACCAGCGTGAATTGCGCGCTGATGTAGGTTCCGCCGCGGGCCCGCAGCGCGTCGACCAATGGCCGGATGCGGGCGGGCAGGGCGGCGATGGCCTCGGCGCCCTGGTTCGCGCGGCCATAGGCCCCCTCCGGGTGGAGAAAGTCGTTTTGCAGGTCGATGGTCAGCAGCGCCGTGCGCTTTGGGTCGAGCGGCGTCGCCATGTCAGCTCTCCTTCCGGGTGATGATCGTATTGCCAAAGGCATCCACCTCGCCCTGCAGATCCGGGTCGATCAGCACGGTGGTGTCCGGTTGCACAAGGATCGCGGGTCCGGCGATCCGCGCGCCGACAGGCAGGGCGAGCCGGTCATAGATCGCCGTGTCATGCCATTGGTCGTCAAAATGCACGGCGCGCGCGCCCTGCCGCGCGTCGGCAATGTTGCCACCCACGGGGGCGAGCGTTGTGAGGTCGAATTTGGGCCGCTTGCCGATGACCGCGGTGCGCAGGTTCATCACCCGCCGCGTGCCGTTCTTCAGCAGGCGTCCGTAGGTGGCCTGATAGGCGGCGTCAAAGGCGGCGTCGATCTCCTCCAGCGTGGGGGCAACGACCTGTCCCTCATCGTCGATGCGGATCACCAGCGGCACAGCCACGGTATGCGTCTGCCCGACATAGGCCATGTCCAGTTCGAACAGAACATCGGTGCGCTCGAACCGGCTTTTGGCGGCTTCCAGCAGCGCCTTTCCTTCGTCCACGTGGCATTGCATGATCTGCTGCACGGCCAGCAGGTCCAGCGTCGCGGTCAGGGCGTTGATGGTCTGGACAAAATCCTGCCGCATGTCGGCGATCACGCAGCCCATGGCGCTGGTCACACCGGGAAAGCGCGGCACGATGGCCTGCCCGATGCCCACTTCCTTGAGCATGGCGCCGCTGTGCAAGGCACCACCACCGCCAAATGGCATGAAGGCAAACCGCTTTGGGTCGAACCCGCGTTCAATGCTGACCAGACGGATCGCTCCGGCCATGCGGCTGTTGGCGACGCGCAGGATGGCTTCGGCGGCCTGCATCCGGTCAAGGCCCAGCGGCGTGCCCACATGGGTATCGATCGCGGCGCCGGCGGCCTCGACATCCAGCCGGTCCAGCTTGCCGCCGATGGGGTTGTCCGGATCGATGCGACCCAGAACCACGTTGGCATCGGTCACCGTGGGGCGCGTGTTGCCCTGCCCATAGGCCACTGGACCGGGGCTGGAGCCGGCACTTTCGGGCCCGATGTTCAACAGCCCCCCCTTGTCGACCCAAGCGATGGAGCCACCACCGGCACCGATGGTCGTGATCTCGATCATGGGCGTGCGCACCACCATGCCGAAATCGATGGAGGTCTGCGGCGAAAGCATGCTTTGCCCGCCCGCGATCAGCGCCACGTCAAACGATGTGCCGCCCATGTCGCCGGTGATCACGTTCTCGAACCCCGCCGTCTGCGCGATATGACCAGCGGCGATCACGCCTGCGGCCGGGCCCGAAAGCGCCGTGCGCACCGGGCGCGCGCAGGCGGTCTGGGTGCCCATGACACCGCCGTTCGACTGCACGATCATGAATTCCCCGGCAAATCCGTCAGCGCTGAGCGCCTGATCCAGCCTGTCGATATAGCCGGACACTTCTGGTTGCAGATAGGCGTTCAGCGCCGTGGTGCTGAAGCGTTCGAACTCGCGGATTTCCGGCAGGATCTCTGCTGAGGACGAGACATGCGGATTGGGCCAGAGCGCGCGCACGGCGCTGACCGCGCGCGTCTCGTTCCCGGGATTGGCATAGGCATTGGCGAACAGCACGGCGACGGCGGCGCAGCCCTTGTCCAGCAAGTGGCGCGCGGCGGCCTCGACGGCGGCGATGTCGACCGGCGTGCGGATCGTGCCATCTGCCAGCGTGCGCTCCGGCACTTCGATGCGGAGGTTGCGCGGCACGACGGGGTCAAAGTCACCCCGCAGACCCCAGGTGTGGGGGCGGTCGCGGCGGCGCATCTCGAGGATGTCGCCCAGCCCTTCGGTGGTGATCACGCCGACCTTCGCGCCCTTGCGTTCCAACAGGGCATTGGTGCCCGCCGTGGTGCCGTGCACGATCACCGAAACCGACCCAAGGTCCGCGACCCGGGCGCGGATGCCGCCCAGAAAGCCACCGGATTGGTCGGGGCGGGTGGTCGGCACCTTGGCCACTTCGGCCGTGCCGCGTGCCTCGTCCAGCACGAAGACATCCGTAAAGGTGCCGCCCACGTCGACGCCGATCATCTTGCTCATTGGGGGATCTCCTGCCAGGCGGGGCCATAGGCTGCGGTCGCGTCATCGGCGCTGAGATACCCGAGCGCCACGTCGCGCGCGACGGCCTGCGGTGTGCGCGCACTCGCAGGGCCATAGCCCCCCCCGCCGGGTGTATCGAGGCGCACCGCCTGTCCGCGCTTGAGCTTGATCCCCAGCATCTTTGAGGCCAGAGGCGGCACGGCCCAGTCGTCGTCCTGTTCATAGGCAAAGCTGTTCATCGCAGCCTCACCGCCCCCTGCCACGCCGCGCGGCGCAAAGCGCCCGCGCTCGCCAAACAGGAAGGCCTCGGCGTTTTCTTCCAGCAGTTCAATCTCGTAGGTGGCGCCCAGACCGCCGCGGTGCTGTCCGGGACCGGCGCTGTCCGGACGCAGCGCCCATTTGCGGAACATGACCGGATAGGCGGCCTCGAGGATCTCCATCGGCGGGATGGTTGCGGTCGAGATCGGCGCATTGCCGTGGTTCAAACCATCGCCGTCGTTGCAGGCCCCATGCCCGCCGCCAAAGAAACTGAACATCACCCAGCGCGCGCCATTGGCCCGCTTGCCCGCCAGCGACAGAGCGTTGATGGTGCCATAGGCATTGGCCACGACACGGTCCGGCGCGGCCTGCGCAAAGGCCGAAAAGATCACGTCGATCATGCGCAGGATCGTCTCGGTGTAGCCACCCACGGGGGCCGGAAACTCTGCCGCCAGCAGCGAGCCGTCCGGCACGCGCACCTCTATGGGCCGCATCACGCCGGAATTGGCGGGCAGGTCCAGAAAGATGTGCTTGATCGCCACATAGGCCGTCGCGACCGCGGTGGGCAGGGCGATGTTCACCGGCCCTGCGGTGGCCGGGGCGGTGCCGGTGAAATCCAGCACCATGCGGTCCTCGTCGATCTCTACGGCCACGCGGATCGGCAGTGCGGTGTCCGTGATGCCGTCGTTGTCGAGGAAATCCTCGGCCTCCCAGCGCCCGTTCGGCAGACCGGTCAGCTCTGCCTGCATCAGCCGCTCCGCCCGGTCCTGCAGGGCGTCCAGCGCCTCGTGCACGGTCTCGGCGCCGTATTCGTCAAGCAGTTCGTCCAGCCGTTTCACGCCCAGATCCAAGGCCCCGAGCTGGCCGTTCAGATCGCCCATTGCGCTTTGCGGCAAGCGGGTGTTGCGCAGCAGAATGTCGATGATGTCCTGCTGGATCTCGCCCCGGCGCGCGAGTTTCACCGGCGGCAGGATAAAGGCCTCCTGAAAGGCCTCCGTCGCGGAGGGGTTGTAGTTGCCCGGCACTGCGCCGCCAACGTCATGCCAATGGCCGACGCTGGCGAGATAGCAAAACAGCTTTTCGTCGCGGTAGTAGGGCCGCACGAGCCGCATGTCCGACAGATGCGTGCCGCCCATATGCGCATCGTTGAAGATATAGATGTCGCCCTCGGCCAGATCCCCGGCCTCTGCCGCCTTGTCGATCACGGCCTTGACTGCAAAGGACATGACCCCGACAAAGATCGGAAGGCCCGATTTGCCCTGCACCAGAGTGTCACCCGACACCGCATGATACAGCCCGTGGCTGGCGTCATGGGCCTCCGCGATGATGGGGTTGAACGCGGCCCGGAAAAGCGTGGCGTCCATCTCGTCGGCGATCTGCTCCATGCGGCCGGCCAGCACCGCGAGCGTGATGGGATCAATCATGTGGGGCGCACCTCTGCGATGTCGTTCCAGACGTCCTGCCGGGTGATCTTGCCCCCGCTGATTTCGAACCGGTCGATAAAGCGGATCCCGGCAAACGCCGTGCCATCCGGCCATTCTCCGGCCAGCGTGCCGCGGGTGTAGACAACCGCTGTGCCGTCCCCCTGAAACGCCTCGGTGGAGTCATATGTCTTGGTCACAAAGCGGTAGCGCGGCGCGGCCCAGTCGACCAGTTCCTGCAGGTGGTGCATCGGGGCCGCGCCGGGAAATCGCATCTCGAACCCCGCGCCCAGCAGGGCCTCGGCCTTGTCGATCTCGCGGGCTTCCATGTGCGCCAGGTAGCGCAGAACCAGCGCGCCGGGATCGGGCAGGGCAGGGGCCGGAGTGCGGTGCTGGCCGCCACGGGCATAGGCCTCCGGGGGATACTCGTGAAGCATGACGGTGATCGCATCGTCCGGGGCTGGCACGACAAAGCGAATGGCTTGCGTGAGCGCGCTGGTCAGGCGCGATTTCTCGTCACCGGTGTAGCCTTCGAGAATATGTGCTTCGACGATCGGCATCGGTGTCCTCCCAGAAATCTGTTCTTTCAATAATACAGATTGTGATATACAGAAAGGACAAATAATTGTGCGAAACAGCCCGGATCTGTTTGGTACTCGCGCAGGCCTGCCGAACTGACCCGTAACCCGAGGAGCGCATCACCGTGACGATCCATGCGCAGCCAACACCCCCCGAAGGCGGCAAGTCCCGTCGGGTATACCTGTTGCTGCGCGAGCAGATTTCAAACGGAACCTTTGTCGAAGGTGCCCTGTTGCCCGGAGAAAACCGGCTGGCCGAGGAATTCAAGGTCAGCCGCGTCACCGTGCGCAAGGCGCTGGAGGCGCTCTCGCAGGATGGTTGGGTCGAAAAGCGGTTGGGCGCCGGCTCTGTCGTTCTGGAACGCCCGGCGGAGGATCCGCGCCTCTCTGCGGATCTCGCCAGCCTCATGCCGCAGATCGTCGAGATGGACCGCAGCACCACGGTGCGTTTGCTGTCGTTTTCCTACGGCGCGGCACCATCCCCGGTGGTTCGCGCGCTCAGCCTTGAGCCGGGTGCGCGCGTGCAGACCGCCGTGCGGGTGCGCGTTTCTGCCGATCAGCCGTTTTCGCATCTGACCACCTATGTCCCGGAGGACATTGCGCGCAGCTATGACGAGACGGATCTCGCGACGCAGCCGCTCTTTCGCTTGTTGGAGCGCTCCGGCGTGCGCATCGACGGGGCGCAACAATCGGTGACGGCGGCGCTCGCCACGCCGGATGTGGCGACGGCGCTGAGCGTCTCGCCCGGCAGTCCCCTGCTCGCGCTCAAGCGGACGGTCTGGGATGCATCGGGGCGCGGTGTGGAGTTCCTGTCAGCCCTCTACCGGCCGGATCTCTTTCGGTTGGACATGACGCTCAGCCGCGTCGGCGCAGAGGATTCGCGCCACTGGGAGCCGGTGATCGGCGAGGTGGGATCATGAGGCCGCAGACCCTGCTGGACAAGCTCTGGGCCGCGCATGAGATCGTCGCGCGCGAGGATGGCGCGTCGCTGTTGTGGGTCGACCGGCACCTTGTGCACGAGGGATCCCATCACGCCTTTGGCAAGCTCGCGGCGAGGGGGCTGCCCGTGGCCGAACCGGCGCTGACAACCGGGGTGGTCGACCACTATGCCCCCACGCGCAGAGCGGTGGCAGAGGACGCGGGGTCAGAGATCGCGCGCACGACCGGTGACATGATCGCCCGGCTGGAACGCAACACCCGGGCCCATGGCATCACGTGTTACGGGCTGGGTGACCCGCGGCAGGGCATCGTGCATGTGGTTGGTCCCGAACAAGGACTGACCCAGCCGGGCCTGCTGGTCACGTGTGGGGACAGCCATACCTCGACACATGGTGCATATGGCGCGCTGGCGTTCGGTGTGGGGGCGACAGATGTGGCGCATGTTCTGGCCACGCAGACCGTCTGGCAGAAAAAGCCCAAGGCCATGCGCTTGCGCGTGGACGGCGCCCTCGGTCCCGGCGTCGGCGCGAAGGATCTGGCACTGGCCTGGATCGCCCGGCTTGGGGCCGATGGTGCGCGCGGGCATGCGGTGGAATATGCCGGGGCCGCGGTGCGCGGGCTGAGCATGGCGGGGCGCCTGACGCTGTGCAATCTTTCCATCGAAGGCGGCGGACGCTTTGGCATGATCGCCCCGGACGCGACCACGTTTGACGATCTGGCGACGCGGCCCAATGCGCCCGAGGACTGGGACCGTGCCGTGGCGTTCTGGTCTGCCTTGCCGACGGATCCGGAGGCCCGTTTCGATCGCGATATCGTGCTGGACGCCAGTGAGATCGCACCGATCGTGACTTGGGGCACCTCACCCGAAGAGGCCTTGCCCGTGACCGCAACAGTGCCCGACCCGGCGGCGATGGAGGCCTCCCGCGCGGCGCGGGTGCGCGCATCGCTGGAGTACATGGGGCTGACGCCCGGGCGCGCCCTGACGGATGTGCCTGTCGATCAGGTCTTTATCGGGTCCTGCACCAATGCGCGGATCGAGGATCTGCGCGCCGCGGCGGCCGTGTTGTCGGGACGCAAGGCGCGTGTGCCGGGACTGGTCTCTCCCGGCTCGCAACAGACCAAGGCGCAGGCCGAAGCCGAAGGCCTCGACCGGATTTTCACCGAGGCCGGGCTGGACTGGGTCGCGTCGGGCTGTTCCATGTGCGTTGCCATGAATGGCGACGTGGTGGCGCCGGGCAAGCGCTGCGCCTCGACGACAAACCGCAACTTTCGTGGCAGACAGGGGCGCGGCGCGCGCACACATCTGATGTCGCCGGCCATGGTGGCCGCGGCTGCCGTGACCGGCCACCTGACCGATGTGCGCCCGCTGTTGCAGGGGCGGGCGGTCTGATGGCGGGGGATCCGAACGCAAGCGGGCCGATGCAGGGCTGGCGCATTCACGACGGTGCGGCGCTCGCGCTTGACCGCGAGAGCATCGACACCGACCAGCTGATCCCGGCGCGGTTCATGTCGACCCCGCGCGCGGCTGGCTACGGGTCCTACCTGATGCATGACATGCGCCACGACGCCCAGGGCGCGCCGCTGCCGGATTTTCCGCTGAACCGCCACCCGGGGGCCAGCCTGCTGGTCACCCGGCGCAACTTTGGCAGCGGCTCCAGCCGCGAAGCCGCCGTCTATGCGCTGGTGGATGCCGGGTTCCGCGTGGTCGTTGCGCCCAGCTTTGGCGATATCTTTGCCAACAACGCGGTCAACAACGGGCTGCTGCCCGCGCGCGTCGAAGACACGGAGCCGCTGCTCTCGGCGCTTTCGCAGGGGCCGCTGCCCGCGACGGCGGATCTGGAGGCGCAGATGCTCACGCTGGGCACGCTGCGCGCCCCGTTCAGGATCGACCCGGCGTGGCGGGAAAAGCTGATGAACGGTTGGGACGACATCGACCTGACACAGGCGCGTGCGGCAGACATCGCCGCCTTTCGCGCGCGCCGCGCGGCTGAGGCCCCCTGGGTCTTTCAGACCGCGGGAGATGGGACATGAACAGGGGGTCGCAACAACAGACCCCGACACACAGGGAGGCCGGGTGACCGGCCAATTGGCAAAAGGAGACACCACCCATGCACATGAAATTCATCGCGGGCCTCGTTGCAGGCTCGACGCTGGTCAGCGCGGCGCAGGCCGAAGAGACCATCACAGCAGTCCACGCCTTTCCGGAGACGCTGATCTACACCCAGAGCTTCCTGTCCTTTGTGGACAAGGTGAATGCCGCCGGTGAAGGCGTTGTTCAGATCGAGGTCCGTGGCGGCCCCGAAGCCATCGGCATGTTCCAGCAGCCCGACGCGGTGCGCGACGGCATCGTGGACATGGTCTACACGCCGGGGTCCTTCTATGGCGGTGCGCTGCCCGAAAAGGACGCGCTTGTCGCATCGAACCTGACGGCCATTGAGACCCGCGAGAACGGCGGCATTGCCCTTATCGACGAAATCCATCAGGAAAAGATGGGCCTGAAGTACCTCGGCTGGTTCGACTCTGGTGTGTGCTACAACCTCTGGACCCGCGACGAACCCAGCTTTGACGAGGCCGGCAACCTTGAGGTCGACGGGCTGAAGCTGCGCGGCAACGCCGTCTACAACGCCTTCTTCACCAACCACCTCGGCGCACAGGTCATCGACCTGCCCACAGGCGAAGTCTACGCCGCCCTGCAGCGCGGTGTGGTGGATGCCACCGGCTGGACCCAGATCGGTCTCATCGACCTGAAGTGGAACGAGTTCCTCAACTACCGGATCGAGCCCTGCTTCTTTTCCACCGACCTCGGCGTGATCGTGAACCTCGACAGCTGGAACGGTCTGTCCGCCGAAGCGCAGAAGATCGTTCAGGACGTGGCGATCCAGCACGAGATCGACAGCGTGAACGCGCTGCGCACCAAGCGTGACGAGGATTTTGCAGCCCTCGACGCGCAGGGCATGACCGTTGTCTCCCTCGAAGGGGACGCAAAGACGGCCTATCTGCTCGCCGCGCGCGAAAAGAACTGGGAGCGCATGGAAGGTCTCATGGCAGAGCACCCCATGGGCACCGCCAACTACGACACGCTGATCGAGCTGTTCTACGATCCCGAAGCGGACAAGTAAGCGCTTGAAACCCGGCCCGGATGGCGCGACCGTCCGGGCCGACCTTATCGGCCTGACCTGTGGGCCGACACTCTGGCCGCTCCCGCTGGCCCGCCCCTCTGGTTCAAAGAGGTGCGCCAACGCCCTTGCCCCGCCTTATGGGCCGCCTGTTTTTCGAGATCCCGATGCGCCTGATCCTCCGTCTCTATGACTATGTCCTCTACGGGACGGCCCTGATCGCGGCGCTGACGCTGGTCTGGCTGATGGTCTCTGTCGTGACCTCCGTGGTGATGCGCAACATCGGGGTCCAGCCTTTTGCCTGGCTCTTTACCTCGGCTGAATATGGTCTGCTGTACATGACGATGCTCGGCGCGCCCTGGCTGGTGCGCGAGAAGGGACATGTGCACATCGAGATGGTCACCGCTGCCCTGCCGCCGCGGTGGCGCCGGATCGTCAGTCGCGGGATCGCGCTGGCCTGCGTCGCGGTCTCGCTGATCCTCGCATGGTACGGTTTGCAGCTGTGCCTGACCAATATCGCGCGAAACGACTATGACGTGCGCGCCTATTTCTACCCGCGGTGGATGCTGACGATCAGCTTCCCCATCGCCTTTTCGATCATGGCCATCGAGTTCGCGCGCTTCGTCTTTGGACGTGAGCTGATGCACTCTGGCGAAGCGGGGATCCACGAGTAATGGAATGGTATGAGGCGCTGGGGCTGCTGGTGGGCTCCATCATGGTGCTGATGGCGCTGGGAATGCCGGTGGCGCTGGCCTTTCTCGCAGCGAATATCCTTGGTGCATGGGTCTTCATGGGGGGCGAGCGCGGCGTTGTGCAGCTGCTCAACAATGGCTGGGGGGCGCTGACGAAATTTGCGCTGGTGCCGATCCCGTTGTTCCTGCTGATGGGCGAGATCTTCTTTCACACCGGTCTGGGCGGGCGCATGTTCTCGGCCATCGACAAACTGCTGGGCCGTTTGCCGGGGCGGTTGAGCTATGTCACCGTTCTGGGCGGCACCGGGTTTTCGACGCTGTCGGGGTCTTCGATGGGGTCGACCGCGCTGTTGGGCTCGCTCATGGTGCCGGAAATGACCCGGCGCGGATACAAGAAATACATGTCCGTAGGCCCGATACTGGGCACCGGCGGGCTGGCCATCATCATTCCGCCCTCGGCGCTGGCGGTGCTGCTGGCGACGCTGGCGCAGATCGACGTCGGTGCCTTGCTGATCGCGGGTATCATCCCGGGGCTGATCCTTGCCACCTTCTACATCGCGACGATCTACCTGCAGACCAAACTCGATCCCGACGCGGCCCCCGCCTACGAAGTCGAGCCGCAAAGCCTGTCGTCCAGGTTGGGCTTGTTGATGCGGGACGTGGTGCCGATGATCGGGCTGATGGTGCTGATCGTGGTGATGATGATCAATGGCATCGTGACCCCGTCCGAGGCCGCGGCTTTTGGTGCGCTTGGCGTGCTGGTCCTTGCGCTGCTCTATCGGTGCTTGACATGGGAGGCGATCCGCAACTCCGTGCGCGGTGCGTTGCGCGTGACGCTGATGGCCTACCTGATCGTCTTCGGCTCTGCCACCTTCAGCCAGTTGCTGGCGTTCTCGGGGGCCTCGCGGGGGCTGATCACTTGGGCCACCGGGTTTGACCTCGATCCGATCGCGATGCTGCTGGTGATGTTCGGCGTGCTGCTGATCCTCGGCATGTTCATGGAGCAGATCTCCATGATGCTGCTGACCGTGCCGATCTTCTTTCCGCTGGCGCTGTCGCTGGGCTTTGACCCGATCTGGTTCGCGCTGATCATGCTGCTGGCGCTGGAGATCAGCTTTACCACGCCGCCCTTTGGCCTGTTGCTCTTCGTGATGAAGGGGGTCGCGCCGAAAGACACCACCATGCGTGAGATCTACCTGTCTGCGATCCCGTTCATCCTGTGTTCGCTCGTGCTTGTGGCATTGTTGATCCGCTGGCCGGGCCTTGCAACATGGTTGCCCGGTCTCTGAGCAGGGCGCGCAGCCTCACGGCAAGGCCGTGTCGGTTGGCCCGTCCGGGCGGGCGAAGCGTTTGCGCCCAAGCCGTTTTTACGGCAGCATCCCGGGCAACCGACCCATGTGACTCCAGTCTTCGGGCCATCCTCTGGCCCAGCCGCCGGGCCCGCGACACGAAAGGAACCGCCGCATGAAAGATGTCATCGACGCCATTGATGCCCTTGGCGAAAACGTCGCCGTGCCGTTCGAGCAGGCCCGCGCCATGCCGCCGTCCGTCTATACCTCGCAGGACTTCCTGCAGGCCGAACTGGAGGGCATCTTTCGGCGTGACTGGTTTTGCGTCGGGCGCGCCACGGCGCTGGCCAATCCCGGCGATTACGTCACGCTGGATCTCGCCGATCAGCCGATCCTCGTGCTGCGCGACAAGGCGGGCGGCCTGCGCGCCATGTCCAATGTCTGTCTGCACCGCATGTCGACGCTGCTCGAAGGGCGCGGCAATGCCTCCAGCATCGTGTGCCCCTATCACGCCTGGACCTACAACCTTGACGGCAGCCTGCGCGGCGCCCCGGCCATGGCCCAGAACGGTGGCTTCTGCAAGGAGGGCTATCAACTGCCCGCGGTGCGCTGCGAGGAGTGGCTTGGCTGGGTCTTTGTCACCCTGAACCCGGACGCCGCCCCGGTGGCGCGTGAACTGGCGGGGGTCGAGGCGCATGTGGCCGATTTCGACATGGGCGCCTACACCGAAACCTTCCATGAGACCCACGTCTGGGACACCAACTGGAAGGTGCTGGCCGAAAACTTCATGGAAAGCTACCACTTGCCGGTCTGCCACGCGGCGACGGTGGGGGGGCTGTCCCGCCTCGACGAAATGGACTGCCCGCCCGGAGAGGAGGCGTTCAACTATCACACCATCCTCAAGGACGACACGCTGAAGATCGCGCTGGCGCATCCCTCAAACACCCGGCTGACCGGGGACCGGCGGCGCATGACCTATCTGATCGCGGTCTATCCCAGCCTGATGATCACGCTGACACCGGGGTATTTCTGGTATCTGTCGCTTCACCCACAAGGCGTCGGGCAGGTGCGCATCGGCTTTGGCGGGGGGATGTCGCCGCATTACGTGAACGACCCGGACGCGCAGGCGCATTTCGCCCAGCTCAAGGATCTTCTGGACCGGGTCAACGCGGAGGACCGCGGCTGCACGGAAAAGGTCTATCGCGGGCTGTGTTCAAATCTGGCCGAGCCGGGGCATCTGTCCCATCTCGAACGCCCGAACTACGATTTTGCCAAGTACCTCCATAGCCGCGTGAGCCGGGGTCCCAGCCGCGTCTGAGCCCCCTTGGCGCGCAGGTCTCGGCCAGACAGCCGCGATGGTCGTGGAGGCTTCTCAGGCACCGGCCTGACGGACCACGCAGGGAACAGGCCGCCGATGTGGCATGTGACATGGCGACCTGACGGCACTTGGCAGGTTGCGTGATCCGCTTGGCCTGTCTTGCCCGCTCAAAGCCTTGGGATCCAACACCTCGACGCCCCACTGTTTCGAGACGGTACCGCGAGGTCACTGCCCCTGGAGCAGGGATCGCAATGGCGGTTGGGCGCGACTTTGGAGGTCCTGACCAAGGTGGGCAACCTCACCACGCTCGAAGCCCCGGAGGAGCCCTCGCCCTTCAGGGCTGGCTGGACCGCAAATCCCAAGACCCGCGGGCGCCAAGGGTCAGGTGATTTGCGGCGCATGCCGCCAGACGGCGCCGCGACCCCATGGGAAACCGCCGCCGCGCAGGCGCACCAAAGGCGCTCTGAAAGGAACTGAAGGATCGGTCTGGTAGGCCCGGCAGGACTTGAACCCGCAACCAAGGCGTTATGAGCGCCCTGCTCTAACCAATTGAGCTACAGGCCCACCGTATCGCTTTGAGTAGGCAGCGCGCGCGGCGGCGTCAAGCGCCCAGAGCCCAGGAAATCCCGAACATCAGCGCAACCAAGGCGAGAAAGACCGGCACCCAGATCAGCATCGCGCCAAGAATGCCCCAGACCTGCCCCCAACGGAGCAATCCGGCGATCTCCATCGCGCGGGCGGGGCTTGGGTCGGGGGAGGTGGCCAGCAAGGCAACCGCGCGGCGCGTTGACGCGGATTTCTGCGTGCAGGCAATCGTCGCCGCGAAGACCACGTGGACCAGCGTCGGCAACAGCGTGGTAAAGGCCATCAGCCAAAGCGCGGTGCCCTGCCAGCGGTCGGAATGTATGTCGTCGCGGTAGGCGCGCCAGTCAAAGGGAAGGGGCAGCCAAGTTTGCAATCCCCAGAGTTCCAACATCCCGACCAGCAGCGCCAGCAACAGGGCCAGACAGACAAGCCCGGCGATCAGGTCGAACAGCAGATGCCCAATGATACCCCAAAACCCCGGTCTTTGGCGCAGCATGTGGCGCAGGAACCCATGGGTGATGCTGAGAGAAAGGAGATCCGCCAAGGCATTGGCCAAGGGCAGGAGCAGATACAGGAACATCAGTGAGGTGGCGACTTCTGGTTCATCGGCAAGGGTAAGGGGAAAGGCAAAGGCTAGAAAAATGGCACCGGCAACGGCACGGGTAAGGGCAAGGGCAACGGCACCGGCAACGGCACCGGCAACGGCACGGGTAAGGGCAAGGGCTTGGGCACCGACAATGGCAAGGGCAACAGCACCGACAAGGGCAATGGCAAGGGTAAAGGCAAGGACGATAGTGAAGAGGTCTCTACTTCCCCACCGGGCCGGCTTCGACAGAAAACCGGCCCGGTGGGGAGATCTGTCAATCCTTTGGCGCAGGCTGTCACGGAGTTTTTCGTAAAAATTGTTCTTGTTACCTATGATCCAAAACAGCGCGGCAAAGGCGATGATAAACACGGTGCCGCGCCACAGCCGGTCTGGCCAGTCCGGGATGTCCTGAAACATCTCGAACCCGCCGGGCGCGGTCTGATTGGCGACGACCCAGGCCAGGAGCGCGGCCAGCAGCGGGTAGAAATACGCCAGTGACAGGCAGCGGCCGAATACCGACCGGAGCTTTGGCGCGCCATAGAAGTGCTCCGCCCGGTCCAGCAGGGTTTCCAATGTCATGTAGTAGCCATCGGCGGTGGTGCAGGCGTGCCGCGCGATCAGGCGGGCGCGGTAGGCGGGGTCTTGGGCATATGCCTCCAGCTTGCGGCCCCAACCTTGCCAAACGACCACGAAAAGGCCGGAAAACATGGTAAGGGCAATGAGCAGCCCCCAATCAAACCATTCAAACCACGTTTCCGGCACAGGACCCCCACCTGACAGTTGACCCATAGGTTGCGCCGGTCCGGGGTGGGGTCAAGCGGTGTTTCGGCGCTGTCGCCCGTTGTCGGTTTGCCCGCGATAGGCTAAGGCGCGCCAAGATTGCAGGAGAGCGCTATGACCAAGGGTAAAAACGGGCTGACTTACGCACAGGCGGGGGTCGACATCGACGCGGGCAATGCGCTGGTGGAGCGGATCAAACCCGCGGCAAAGCGGACCGACCGGAGCGGGGTCATGGCCGGGCTTGGGGGCTTTGGCGCGCTCTTTGATCTCAAGGCTGCCGGGTACAGCGATCCGATCCTCGTGGCGGCGACCGACGGGGTCGGGACAAAGCTGCGGATTGCCATCGACACGGGCCATGTGGAGGGGGTCGGGATCGACCTCGTGGCGATGTGCGTGAATGACCTCGTGTGTCAGGGCGCGGAGCCGCTGTTCTTTCTGGATTACTTCGCCACCGGCAAGCTGGAGACAGAGACCGCCGCGCGGGTGGTCGAAGGGATCGCAGAGGGCTGCGTGCGGTCCAATTGCGCGTTGATCGGCGGCGAGACGGCGGAGATGCCGGGCATGTATCCGGAGGGCGACTTCGACCTCGCGGGGTTTTCTGTCGGGGCGATGGAACGGGGGGCTGCGCTGCCTGCGGGTGTTGCGGTGGGCGACGTGCTGTTGGGGCTGGCCTCTGACGGGGTGCATTCCAACGGCTATTCGCTGGTGCGCAAGCTGGTCGCGGTCTCCGGCCTTGAATGGGATGCGCCTTGTCCCTGGGGGCCGGGCACGCTGGGCGAGACGCTGCTGACGCCGACGCGGCTTTACGTGACGCCGGTACTGGCGGCGGTGCGGTCGGGCGGCGTGCATGCGCTGGCGCATATCACCGGGGGCGGATTGACAGAGAACCTGCCGCGCGTCCTGCCCGAAGGGCTGGGGGCAGAGATCGACCTGTCCGCCTGGGCCTTGCCCGATATCTTTGCCTGGATGATGAGCGTCGGGGGCATCGCGCAGGCCGAGATGCTGAAGACCTTCAATTGCGGGATCGGCATGGTGCTGGTCGTCGATGCGGCGCGCGCAGAGGCGCTGACCGCAGACTTGCAGGCCGCGGGCGAGACCGTCGTGCCGCTGGGTCATGTGCAGGCGCGCGGGGACGATGCCGGCCCGGGTGTCGTCTACACGGGCGACTGGGCCTCGCCGGATGCGGACGGGGCCCGCGGGTGAGCCGGGCGCCCGGGGATCCGGCCCGCCGGGTCGCGATCTTCATCTCTGGTGGCGGGTCGAACATGCTGACCCTCGTGCGCGACATGCTGGACGGCCCGGACCATCCGGGTGTGCCCTGCGTCGTGCTGTCGAACCGGCCGGATGCCGGGGGGCTGGACAAGGCCAAAGCCCTTGGCGTGCCAACGGTGGTGGTCGACCACCGGCCGTTCCGGGGCGACCGCCCTGCGTTCGAGGCGGCCTTGGGACAGGCGCTGACGCCCTGTGCGCCGGATGTGATCTGCCTTGCGGGTTTCATGCGGGTGCTGACCCCGGGCTTTGTCGATGGCTGGCAGGGGCGGATGCTGAACATTCATCCCTCGCTGCTGCCAAAGTACCGCGGTCTCGACACCCATGCCCGCGCCATTGCCGCAGGCGACACCGAGGCGGGCTGTTCCGTCCACGAAGTGACCGGCGCGCTGGACGATGGGCCGATCCTTGGTCAGGCCCGCGTGCCCATCGCCCCCGAGGACACGCCGCAAAGCCTCGCGGCAAAGGTCCTTGTGGAAGAACATCGCCTCTATCCGGCCGCGCTGCGCCGCTATCTGCTTGGAAACAAGGCGCGTCTTGACCTTGACTGAAGGTCTTTCAAAGACCGGGCCAGCAAGGTTTCCTTTTGATCTGATTGGTGACATAGTTCCTTACGGGTGCTCCGGGACGAAGAACAAGAACAATAAAGAGAACAGAAAAGACTGCGGATGCAGACACTGACCACCACTGAGGACCTGGCGCTTTTTTGTGAGCGCACAAAGGGTCAACCCTACATCACCGTCGACACCGAGTTTCTGCGGGAACGGACATATTACTCCAAGCTTTGCCTGATTCAGCTGGCCTTGCCGGGCAAGTCAGACGAGGATGCGGTGCTTGTCGACCCTCTGGGAGACGGGCTGTCGCTGGACCCACTGCTGGAGGTGTTTCGCGACCCCTCGATCGTAAAGGTGTTTCACGCCGCCCGGCAGGATCTGGAAATCTTTCACGTCGATCATGGCGTCATTCCCCAGCCGCTGTTTGACACGCAAGTCGCGGCGATGGTCTGCGGTTTTGGCGAGCAGGTCGGCTATGAGACGCTGGTCAAGCGGATCGCCAAGCAGCAGCTGGACAAGTCATCCCGCTTTACCGATTGGTCGCGCCGTCCGCTCACGGATGCGCAAAAGACCTATGCTCTGGCCGATGTCACACATCTGCGGCAGATCTACGAATTTCTCGCGCGCAAACTGTCAGAGACAGGGCGCGCCCGTTGGGTGGCTGAGGAACTGGGCGTACTGACCGACCCGGAGACCTACATCACCCGACCACACGATGCGTGGAAACGGGTCAAGACCCGGTCCAACAGCCCGCGCTTTCTGGCAATCGTGCGGTCGCTGGCGGCGTTTCGCGAAACCTATGCGCAGGAACGCAACGTGCCGCGCAACCGCGTGTTCAAGGATGACGCGATGGTGGAGCTGGCCTCGACCAAGCCAAGCAGCGCCGCGGACCTTGGCCGGTCCCGCCTGTTGTTGCGCGACGCGCGCAAGGGGCCGATTGCGGATGGCATTCTCGCGGCGGTGCAAGAGGGCATCGCCTGCCCAAAGGACGACCTGCCACAGGTGGATGGCACCCGCGACAAGCTGCAGGTGAACCCGGCGCTCGCGGATCTGTTGCGGGTCTTGCTGAAGGCCAAGACAGAGCGCTTTGGCGTGGCCTCCAAGCTGATCGCCCCGTCCGGGGATCTGGACGCGATTGCCGCGGGACTGCGCAACGTGCCAGCCCTCACGGGATGGCGGCACGAGGTCTTTGGCGAGGATGCTCTGCGGCTGTGTGACGGGAAACTCGCGCTGGCGGTCAAGGGCAAGTCGGTCGAAGTGATCGAGCTGTTCGACGAGACCGAAGCGGGATAAGCACCTTTGGCTGCGGCAGGGGCCTGCCGTTGGCAGCATTGCTGGAATCTGTGACCTCCCCGTCTCCTCCCTGTTGGCGGGTCTCGTGTCGCAATCTGCGCATGTCCACCGAACCACGGCATCCGTTGGTTTTGCACGACAGCCCGATCCCACGTGCCTTTGACATCTCTTATTGGTGGATGTGTCGCCAAGGGATCTGTGGCCCCGCTTTGCGGCGATGTGAATCGTGACAACCGGATCCAACGGGGCCCGCATGGTCAGAATGGTTCAAGTGAGCGGATGCACGGGCAGTGCCAAACGACGACGGCCATTTTGAGCAAAATGCGACCCTTCGGCCTTGCGCCAAACTACGGCCTTTGACCGTCCCGTCGGTGTCGCCCGTAGCGGGCTTCTGACGGGCAAAGCATGCGCCCGGACGGGACTGCGGCAGATTCCGCGACTGCGGCGACGCGCTGCGGGCAACAAGGCATTGGGCAAAAAAACGTTGATCGCATGAGGCGGCTTGCCTTTGCAGAAGGCGCACCGTGGCAGAGTGCGGCCCCGCGCTTGGCAGGACCGCGGGGGGCTCCGCATGCTGGCATGCGTGGATCATTGCGCTGCACTTGGGCGCGCAATGGTGCCCGGGCTGGTGGTTCCCCATCTTCCGATCGCCCATGACCCGGTTGCCCATGACCCGATTGCCCATGTCGCGGTTGCCCGGATTGCGGCGGTTCGGGTATGCATTGAAGCGGGTTGGCGATCGGTTGCCAATTGCGTCGCTGGCTGAGGAGAGGCTGTCATGCTGGTGCAGATTGCACATCTATACGCCCTGGTTTGCTGCGCGAACATGGTCTTCCAATTGGCGCTGATTGCGGGCGCGCCGCTGGGGCCTTGGACACAAGGTGGTCAGCACGACGGCGCGCTGCCGCGCTCGGGGCGCCTTGTCGCGGCGGTATCGATACCGATTGTCCTGTTTCAGGCGATCGCCATTCTGTCGGCGGTCGGCTTTCCGGGGCTGGACTGGCCGCGCTGGACCGGTTGGCTGGCACTGGCGGTGAGCGTTTTGGCTGCCGTTCTCAATGGCATCACGCCAAGTCGGAAAGAACGCGCTTTGTGGTTTCCGATCATGTTGGTCATGGCGGCTATGGCTGCCTATGTCATGCTGTCAACATTTCCACTTTCTTGATGTTTGGCGGATGCCACGCCGGGGCAGGGCGCATCCCCTGAAGCGGCTGGCGAATGGCCCGCCATCTTCACGCCGGGGCAGGGCGCGGAACCTCTGCTCAGGCCGTCGATTCCGTGAGGCCCCCGACTGTGCCTGATTTGTGATCACGTTCACAAAGGCTTAACCTCTTCAGGGGCGCGACCCTTGGGCGCGGCAAGCCCATGGGGTGCACGGTGGGATTTTCGCTTACCAACTGAAAACATTTAGAAATCCTCGGAATGCTTGGCGCTCTTGATGCCCCGTGCCAGTCAGGTTCCGCCGGTCAGCATGTTGACCCCGCCAAGTGGGGGGGATAAGTCGAAAACAACGCCTGAGCACGCCTTTTGGCTGTCGGCACCGTGCCCTTTGGCCCCGTCATGAAGGAGCTGTTAGCTGTGGAAGAGATGCTTCGGGAATACCTCCCCATCCTCGTCTTTCTCGCCATTGCCGTCGCCATTGGCCTTGTCTTCATCTTTGCCGCCATCCTCATCGCGGTCCGCAACCCGGACCCGGAAAAGGTGTCGGCCTATGAATGCGGGTTCAACGCCTTCGACGACGCGCGGATGAAGTTTGACGTCAGATTCTACCTTGTCGCCATATTGTTCATCATCTTTGACCTTGAAATCGCGATGCTTTTCCCATGGGCGGTGGCCTTCAAGGATATCTCCATGGTCGGCTTCTGGTCGATGATCGTGTTCCTCGGCGTGCTGACCATCGGCTTTGCCTATGAATGGAAAAAGGGAGCCCTCGAATGGGAGTGATGACCGGAGCGAACACCGCCGGCGCCGACCGCGAGGCGGCGATGAGCGATGTGAACCGCGAATTGCAGGACAAGGGCTTTCTGCTGACCTCGACCGAGGACATCATCAACTGGGCACGCACAGGCTCGCTGCACTGGATGACCTTTGGTCTGGCCTGCTGCGCGGTCGAGATGATGCATTCGTCGATGCCGCGCTATGACCTTGAACGGTTCGGCACTGCGCCGCGCGCCAGCCCGCGTCAGTCGGACCTGATGATCGTGGCGGGCACGCTGACCAACAAGATGGCCCCGGCGCTGCGCAAGGTTTACGACCAGATGCCGGAACCGCGCTACGTGATCTCCATGGGATCCTGCGCAAACGGTGGCGGCTACTACCACTACTCCTATTCCGTAGTGCGCGGCTGCGACCGCATTGTGCCCGTGGACATCTATGTCCCCGGCTGCCCACCCACGGCAGAGGCGCTGGTGTACGGCATCCTTGCCTTGCAAAAGAAGATCCGTCGCACCGGGACCCTTGTGCGATGACAGATGGCTTGCCTTTGCCAAAGCGAGTGATGAATCGCCGCGCGGCCGGTGACGGTGCTTCGGGGGCAAGACACCGTCTGACGATGACTTTGGGTGGCGGGCTGAACATGCTGTCGCCGGCCCGCTGGACCGACTCTGTGATGCGAGGCGCGAGATGACCCAAGCCCTGGAAGAACTGGGAACCCATATCGAGCTGAAACGCCCCGATTGCGTGATCGGCTGGGATGTCACTCACGGGGAGTTGAACGTGGACGTTGCCCCGCAGCGCATCCGCGGATTTGTCGATTTCCTCAAGAGTGATCCGAACTGCCGGTTTTCGTCCCTCGTGGACATCACCGGTGTCGACTACCCGCAGCGGCCGAAACGGTTCGACGTCGTCTACCATTTTCTGTCGATGTACCAGAACCACCGCGTCCGGTTGCGTCTTGCGATCCGCGATGAGGACATGGTGCCCTCGATCGTCGATGTGCACCCATCCGCCAACTGGTTCGAACGTGAGGTCTTTGACATGTTCGGAATCCTGTTTTCCGGCCACCCGGACCTGCGTCGCATCCTGACGGACTATGGGTTTCGCGGCTATCCGCTGCGCAAGGATTTCCCGACCACCGGCTACACCGAAGTGCGCTATGACGAAGAGCAAAAGCGCGTGGTCTACGAACCCGTCAGCCTCGTGCAGGAGTATCGGCAGTTTGACTTCATGTCTCCCTGGGAAGGCGCGCAATACGTGCTTCCGGGTGACGAGAAGAAAGAGGCCTAGGATGGGCATTGGCAATATCGGACTTCCGGGTCTTTTGCTTCTCTTGGTGATCGCTTTCATCATGGTTTTTCCATTTTGGAAGCTTTTGCCCAAGTTTGGTTTTCCCAAATGGTTGGCATTGTTGGCGATTATCCCGGTATTCCAAGTTATCTTCGTGTGGATGATGGCTTTTTCCGAGCCGGTTCGAACTAACAAAGAGACAATGTCATGATGGACGGCTCCAAAGGTTTCGAAGACGCCCTGACGGGTGAGCAGAAGATCCGCAACTTCAACATCAATTTCGGCCCGCAACACCCTGCCGCGCACGGCGTTTTGCGTCTGGTGCTGGAGCTTGACGGCGAGATCGTGGAACGCTGCGATCCGCACATCGGCTTGCTCCACCGGGGCACGGAAAAGCTCATGGAGAGCCGGACCTACCTGCAGAATTTGCCATATTTCGACCGGCTCGACTATGTGGCGCCGATGAATCAGGAACACGCATGGTGCCTCGCCATCGCACGTCTCACGGGCGTCGAGGTGCCGCGCCGCGGCGCGCTGATCCGCGTGCTGTATTCCGAGATCGGGCGCGTCCTGAACCACCTCTTGAACGTGACCACGCAGGCCATGGATGTGGGCGCGCTGACGCCGCCGCTCTGGGGCTTTGAAGAGCGTGAAAAGCTCATGGTCTTTTACGAACGGGCCTGTGGTGCACGCTTGCACGCGGCCTATTTCCGTCCCGGCGGTGTCCATCAGGACATCCCCGACGCACTGATCGACGATATCGAGACATGGGCCGAGGCTTTCCCCAACGTTCTCGAAGACATTGATGGGCTGTTGACGGAAAACCGGATTTTCAAGCAGCGCAACTGCGACATCGGTGTGGTCACCGAAGAAGATATCCTGCATTGGGGATTCTCCGGCGTCATGGTGCGCGGTTCTGGCCTTGCCTGGGACCTGCGTCGCGCGCAACCATATGAACTGTATGACGAATTCGACTTTCAGATCCCGGTGGGCAAGAATGGCGATTGTTATGATCGCTACCTTTGCCGCATGCAGGAAATGCGCGAAAGCCTGAAGATCATTCATCAGGCCATCGCAAAGCTGCGCGCGCCAGAGGGCAAGGGCGACGTGCTCGCCCGCGGCAAGATCACGCCGCCAAAGCGCGGTGAAATGAAAACCTCCATGGAGGCGCTCATTCACCACTTCAAACTCTATACCGAAGGGTTCCACGTCCCCGAGGGCGAGGTTTACGCCGCTGTCGAGGCCCCCAAGGGGGAGTTTGGTGTCTATCTCGTCGCGGACGGGTCCAACAAACCCTACCGTGCCAAGCTGCGCGCGCCGGGCTATCTGCACCTGCAGGCCATGGATCACGTGGCCAGCGGGCACCAGCTGGCGGATGTGGCGGCAATCATCGGGACGATGGACGTCGTCTTCGGAGAGATCGACCGGTAACCATGCATGGAGCCAAGCGACGTTCAATCCGAAGTGAGCCAGCTGCCACTGGAGGCGCTTTTGACAGAGCCGCGCGGGTGGCTCGTGCTGTTGGCGATCGGTCTCAGCATGCTGTCGGCGTTGGTGCCTTACTTCCTTGCGATCTGGATGGGGCGCCGTTTTCAGACGCGATGGATCTATGTCTGGGGCGCGCTGGCGGCGGTTCTGCTCTCGATGCTGATGAGCATCGTCTTTCAACTGGCGCTGGAATTGCAGCCCGCGCTGATGATGGACATGCTCGATGTGCTGTACGGGTGGATACCGTGATGACACGCTCTCGCGGCGCTTTTGTGCACAAGGATTGTTCCGACTCGGCTCATTTGAGAGAACTCGTCTCGAATTCGGGTTTTTCGAGAGGGTCTATACAATGAAACATCATCTGGTCGCACTGCCGGCGCTGTCTCTTGTCGCCGCTTGCGTGATGCCGCCCAAGGATGTCACACCCGAAGGGCTGGCAGCCTGGGATGCGGCGGTGACCTCCATCGGCTGCGAACTTGTGAGTGAAGCGCAGTACTTGCCGGTCGAATTGCAAACGGGGCTGACGCGCGAAAAGCTGATCGAAGTGGCGCAATACAAGATCGCCACCGAAGAGGCGGTCAGTCTTGAAAATGGCGGCGTGCGTCTGGTCACCGGCACCTGTGCGCCGACGGATGCACCGGCGGCAGGGGCCTGAACCATGCGGTGGCGCGCGTCCGGGGGCCTGCCTGCGGTGGTGTTGGCGGGGGTCGCGCTGAGCGCGGGCAGCGTTTCAGGCGAAGAATCGCCGGTTTACCTGCCGCTTGACGAGGTCATGACCGGGGCGACCGGTTTGTCGACCATCGCCGGCGCCTATCTGTTCGTCGCGCGCCCCGATGGGGGGTACGTCTGCGCGATCAACCTGAATGACCGTTTCTTCCCGTCCGTGCGGGAAGGGTCGGCGGAAAATGCCTTTGCCAACCGGCCCGGGGCTCTGTGCGTTTCAGCGCGGATGTTCGAGGATCTGAGCGTGGCGGGACAAGAGAAACTCTGACCGGCGCGCCGGTCTCTTGAAGGGAACAGTTGGACATGCTGCGCAGGCTACACCCAGAGCAACCGACCGGTTTTGAATTCACGCCCGCGAATCTCGCCTGGGCGCAGGAGCAGATCACAAAGTATCCCGAGGGCCGTCAGGCCAGCGCGATCATCCCGCTGCTTTGGCGCGCACAGGAACAGGAAGGCTGGCTGACCCGTCCGGCCATCGAAGAGGTGGCGGACATGCTGGGCCTCGCCTACATCCGTGCGCTCGAAGTGGCCTCGTTCTACTTCATGTTCCAGTTGCAGCCGGTCGGCAGCCTTGCGCATATCCAGATCTGTGGCACGACCTCCTGCATGATTTGTGGGGCAGAGGATCTGATCGCCGTCTGCAAGGACAAGATCGCCACAAAACCGCACCAGCTGTCCGAAGACGGCAAGTTTTCATGGGAAGAAGTGGAGTGCCTTGGCGCCTGCACGAATGCGCCCATGGCCCAGATCGGCAAGGATTATTTCGAGGACCTGACCGTCGCCCGTCTCGAAGAGATTCTGGATGCACTGGCGCAGGGTCAAGTGCCGCAGCCGGGCCCGCAAAACGGTCGCTTTGCGTCCGAGCCGTCAGGGGGCGTGACCTCGCTCACCGACTATGTGAATGCCAATATCAAGCTGAATGCCAGCGCGCAGCTGGCCTCTGACATCGGCGACACGATCAAGCGTATCGATGGCACCGAAGTGCCGCTTGTCGCGCCGTGGGGCGATCAGTCCGGCACCCGTGCCGTCGCCGACGCGGCGTCCGCGCCGGAACCCGCGGCCCCGGTTGGCGCCGCCGTGACCGAAGCGCCCGCAGCCGAGGCCGCACCCGAAACACCGGAACCAGAGGCCTCTGACCCCGCACCCGCGGCCAAGCCCGCCGGCCTTGACGGCCCGCGCGACGGGCAGCCGGACGATCTCAAGCGGATCAAGGGCGTGGGACCAAAGCTGGAACAACTGCTCCACTCGCTCGGGTTTTACCATTTCGATCAGGTCGGCGCATGGACCGATGCGGAACTTGCCTGGGTCGACGACAACCTTGAGGGGTTCAAAGGACGCGCGTCCCGGGACGAATGGATCGCTCAGGCCAGAACGCTGGCGAGTGAGGGCGATTCCTGATTTGCCTCCAATCCCGATTGCGGTGATACTCGGCCCGGGACTGTGGTGACCGGGACCGCCATGTGAGCACATGGGCACCGGGGACGGGATATAGGAGGAGATCCTGATGAAAAGTGGCAACTGCACCTTGTTGTGCTGGGCGATGGCAGCGGCGGTGGGGCTTTTGGCCTTCATCATGTTGCTGGTGGGAGACGTGTCGTTTGTCGGCTCCGTGTTCCTGGCGGGTGTTGTATTTGTGGTATTGGGTCTGCTCTTTGGCTGGCTGTTCTGCGGAGAGCAATCTCAATCCGCGCAACCGGCGGCTGCCGCACAAGCGTCAACGACACCGGCGGCGGCACCTGCTCCGGCAGCGCAACCAGAAGCGGCCCCCGTAGAGGAGGCCGAACCTGCGCCAGAACCGGAGCCAGAACCGGAAGTTGCAGCGGCACCTGAACCTGCGCCGGAACCGGAGGTTGCAGCGGCACCCGAACCAACTCCGGAACCCGAGCCTGCTCCCGAGCCGGAACCTGAACCTGAGGCCGCCCCGGCAGAGCCGATGGTCAAACCAAGCACGCCGCTCGCCGGTGAGGCTGAACTGGCCACGCGCAAGGGATCCTGGCGCTATGAGGCGCCCGCTGCAGAGGCTGCGCCCGAACCTGCTCCTGCGCCCGAACCGGAGCCAGAGCCAGAGCCGGAGCCGGAGCCGGACTTGAGCGGCGACTACGACAAGGACGGCGTGGTCGAAGGCACGGAAGAAGGCTCCAAGCCGCAGCTGCTGGACGGCCCGCGCGAGGGTGGTGCCGACGATCTCAAACAGATCAAGGGCATTGGGCCCAAGCTTGAGATCCTGTGCAACTCTCTGGGCGTCTATCACTTTGACCAGATCGCAAGCTGGACCGCCGAAGAAGTGGCTTGGGTCGATGCCAATCTCGAAGGCTTCAAGGGGCGCGTGAGCCGCGACACATGGGTGGCGCAAGCCGGTGTTCTGGCCGCCGGTGGCGAAACGGAGTTTTCGAAGCGCGTTGAAAAAGGCGGCGTCTACGAATGACGTCAAGCGCAGAACGCCCCCGCGGCGTTCTGCGACACCACCGCGGCTTGCACGTGGATCGTGTCTGTGTCAGGCGTTGTCCCGGCACTGTTGGGGAGGAACGGCGCCTTTGATTTTGGCGCGTGGCTGGACTGTCGCGCCTTACGCAATGGAGCGAGGACGTGACCATGAAGACTCCCATCTTTCCGATGACCCCGGACTATACCCCCATGATGAAGGTCATGGAGATGCAGACGAAATTCGCCATTGAGGCGAGCCAGAACATGATGAAGCTGGCGATGATGCCCTGGACCGGGCTGAGATCGACCGGCTTTGCAGCCGATGTCGAAACGCCTTCAGCGCCTGCGACCGCCCCCGCGGCAGAGACCGTGGCCGAGCCGGTCGCCAAAACGGCGAAAACCACACCCGCTCCGACCGAAGAGACGGCTGTCGCGGCCGAAGTGGCCGAGGTCGTTGACACCCCCGTTGTGCAAACCGCCATTGTCGAAGCGCCAGTCGTCGAGACCCCCGTTGAGACGTCGGTGGAGGCCGCGCCCATCGTCGAAGACGCTTCCGCCGGCATTGTCGAGGACATGGCTGTCGAGGACACTGCTGCAGAGGACACTGTCGTCGAGGCCGTGGTCGAGGTCGCCGCAGCGCCCGTCGTCGAAGAAACCGTTGCCGAGACGCCCGTCGTCGAAGACGAGCCCGCCATCGAAGCGCCCGCCGCTCTGGACGCACCGATCGGCGACGCCGATGACCTGACCGCGCTCAAGGGTGTCGGCCCCAAGCTCGCCGTGTCCCTGAACGAGGCTGGCATTTACCATTTCACCCAGGTCGCGGATTGGTCCGAAGCCAATGTCGCCTGGGTTGACGCAAATGTCCCCGGTGTGCGCGGACGCTGTTCCAAGAACGGTTGGGTCGCGCAGGCGGCCGAGCTGACCAGCTAAACGCACGGGTTGCGACAAAAGGCGGCGATGACAGGGAAACCGGATCCGAAGCAAAGCGATGTAAACCGACGCGGTCGCCGTGTCGCGCTGGTCATTGCCGGCACCGGGGTTTTCTGGATCGTCGCGACGATACTGGGGCAGGCGCTGGGGCTCAGCCAGCGCCTGAGAGCCCTTTTCGATCTCGCCGCACTGGCCGGGTTTGGCTGGGCGATCTGGATGATTGTTGCGTTGTGGAAGGCGCGGCAATAATGCGGGAACCGGACGCGCCACAGGCGCGCCGGAGTGAATTCAAGGACCGGCCTGCAGTGCTGCGCCGGTGGGAGGCGCGCCCGTCACGGGCGCCACAGGATGTCGGGCACTGGCGCAGGCGCCGGGAACATGAAGGATAGACGATGCTTCAGGATCAGGACCGGATTTTCACCAACCTGTATGGCATGCATGACCGGACGCTGGACGGCGCGAAAAAGCGCGGCCATTGGGACGGAACCAAGGAGATCATCGGCAAGGGGCGCAGCTGGATCATCGACGAGATGAAATCCTCTGGCCTGCGCGGACGCGGCGGTGCGGGCTTCCCCACCGGGCTGAAATGGTCCTTCATGCCCAAGGAAAGCGACGGTCGTCCGGCTTACCTTGTGGTGAACGCCGACGAATCCGAGCCGGGCACCTGCAAGGACCGCGAGATCATGCGTCATGATCCGCACACGCTGGTCGAGGGCTGCCTGATCGCCTCCTTCGCGATGCAGGCACATGCCTGTTACATCTACATCCGTGGCGAGTACATCCGCGAGAAGGAAGCGCTGCAGGCTGCCATCGACGAGGCCTATGATGCGGGTCTCGTGGGCAAGAACGCCTGCGGGTCCGGTTGGGATTTCGAGATCTTCCTGCACCATGGCGCGGGTGCTTACATCTGCGGTGAGGAAACCGCGCTGCTCGAAAGCCTTGAGGGCAAGAAGGGCATGCCCCGCATGAAGCCGCCATTCCCGGCGGGCGCGGGTCTGTACGGCTGCCCGACCACGGTGAACAACGTCGAATCAATCGCGGTGGTGCCGACCATCCTGCGCCGCGGCGCGTCCTGGTTTGCCTCGTTCGGGCGTGAAAACAACGCCGGAACAAAGCTGTTCGCCGTCTCCGGCCACGTCAACCGGCCCTGCGTCGTCGAAGAGGCGATGTCCATCTCCTTCGAAGAACTGATCGAAAAGCATTGCGGCGGTATTCGCGGCGGCTGGGACAATCTCAAGGCCGTGATCCCGGGCGGCTCTTCGGTGCCCTGCGTGCGTGGCGAAAAGATGAAAGACGCCATCATGGATTTCGACTACCTGCGCGGCGAGCTTGGCTCCGGCCTTGGCACGGCGGCGGTGATCGTGATGGACAAGGACACCGATATCATCAAGGCCATCTGGCGCCTTTCAAAGTTCTACAAACACGAAAGCTGTGGCCAGTGCACACCTTGCCGTGAGGGCACGGGCTGGATGATGCGGGTCATGGACCGTCTCGTGAAGGGCAAGGCCGATCCTGAAGAGATCGACATGTTGTGGGACGTTACCAAGCAGGTCGAGGGTCACACCATTTGCGCGCTTGGCGACGCGGCGGCCTGGCCGATTCAGGGCCTGATCCGCAATTTCCGCGATGAGATCGAGGATCGCATCAAGGCGCAGCAATCCGGCAAACTGAGCGCCGTCGCAGCTGAGTGATGAGACGTGTCCCGCAATCTCGCGCATTTCAACTGGGCCACACTGGTCAGTGATATCGGCACGCCGGAGGTTGCGGGTTTTGTCGATGCGACGGGTCGTGTGAACGATATCGCGCAACGGTCCCCGGGGTTCGTCTGGCGCTGCGTCGACGAGATGGATCAGGCGGTAGGCATCGACTGGCCGATGTTCAGGAACCGGCGTGTTGTTGCCTCTTTCTCGGTCTGGCGCAGTGCTTCAGAGTTCGAACGCTTTGTCTACAAGACGGTGCACGGCGCGTTCCTGCGCCGTCGCGCCGAATGGGTCGCGCCTGACAAACCGAGCGGTTATGTGCTTTGGTGGGTCGACGCCGCAGAGACACCCAGCATTTACGACGCCAAGGCGCGGGTTGACCAATTCTTGGCCAGGGGCGCGGGCCCGGAGGCTTTCGACCTCGATTTTGCCCGCGCGCAGGGATGGGTCTGACAGCGCACCCCCGTGTAG
>JBELMB010000226.1:0-8083 GCA_042088665.1 Sagittula sp. | reverse complement strand
ACTAAAACAACAACAAAATAACAAAAATAATACAAAAGCATAAACTCCAAAGACGGTTGATTTCGCAGGCGAGTTTCCACATTGGTTGGCTAAATCCCCGTAGTTATGGGGGCTCCACCGAGCTCATATGTCGCGTCACGCCTGGCTTCCCCGACATTGGCACGAATATTCCACGTTCCTGTCCATTTTTTCACCTACCTATCTCCCTGAACAAACAAGATCTGACGGGCAAGATCTCTATGGACAGGTTTCTCAAGAACTTCGCAACGCAGGTTGTCATCCGACCTGACACTTGCGCCATGTCAGACCAGAGCGGTGCGCTAAATTTTTCGAACCTGGACCGCGCATCAAACGCGCTTTGCCTGCGTCTCAAAGATTTGGCAGGCACGGATGCTGTCGTTGGTTTTGCCAGATCTTCCATGATTGCGAAGACCATCGTCGCTTTGGGATGCATCAAAGCTGGCGTGCCCTATCTGGTTGTCGATCCCAAGGAGGATCCGGCCAAACGCCAACACATGCTTGAAACGGCAAACATCACTGCAATGTTGGTCGAAACATCAGAGATGGAAGATTTTGTCAAGGACCTGAACTGCACGCCGATCCACTTCTCCCGCCAAGACCACGCTTTGAATGCGCAGAGATTGCACGCCGACAATCGTCTTGTTTGGTTGGAGCCCACATCCGGTTCCACTGGCAAGCCAAAGTTGGTGGCAGTAGACCGCGCCACGTTGCAGCATTATCTCATGCGTCAGACCGTGTCATCGGGCCTGACCCATCGCGACAAGATCGCCAATTTTGGTGAAATGTGGCTCGACACGTTTCTGATCGGCGCAAACACCGGGGCGGAAACGCATCACTACGACCTGAAGGCCCAAGGAACGGCGGGCCTGAATGTTTGGATGCAAACCCAAGGCATCACCGCGACCCAGACATATACAGCCGCATTCCGGGCCCTGGCTGGCGCCACACCTTCGGTCCTGCCAAAGCTGCAAACCGTCCGCTTGGCGGGTGAACTCGTCACACGGAGCGATGTCGCTGCCTTTGAGCGGATAACACCACCAAACGCGCGCCTGATGAATTTCCTCGGGTCGACGGAATGTAGCTTTGTTGCACAACACGTTCATACCCATGGCGTGCCGGTTTCCGGACCGGGTCTTCCCGTCGGGCAGATGGTCGAAGGCACCCGCATCGACATTCTTGACGACGACGGCGCCTCCCTGCCCACTGGCACTACAGGTGTGGTCGTCGTCAAGGCACGCCATCTGGCGAGCGGTTACTACAACAACCCGGAAAAGACCAAAGGCGTGTATTGGCAAGAGGCGGACGGTACACGCGCGCTCAACACGGGTGATCTCGGCTGGATGTCCGATGATGGTCAATTGACGTTGGTGGGGCGCGCCGATGACCAGGTCAAGATCCGCGGCTACTCCGTCCGGTATTCCGAGGTCGAAGCCGTCTTGCGTCAATTGCCCGACATCACCAAGGCGGCCGTGACCAGTCATGTGGCCCCAACCGGCGTGCGCTATTTGTCCGGGCACTATGAAGGAGCGCCTCAGGACCCCGCCACGCTCAAATCGGCGATGGCAAACGCTCTGCCGTCTTACATGGTGCCGAACTATTTTCTGCACTACGAAGCTTTGCCCCGCACCGGAACGGGCAAAATACTGCGGCGGGCCCTGCGCGATCCCGCCGAAGACGCCCGGTCCCAAGCGGTCCCCGAAAGAACAACGTGGTCTCACTCCGAAATTCAGATCGCCGAGATCTGGGAACAGATCCTTGGCCACGGCGCGTTTGACCGAACGTCCGACTTCTTTGATGTCGGTGGAGACAGCCTGCAAGCCATGGAGATGGTTCTTGCCGTCGAACGGATCTGCAAGGCCCGTGTCGGCTATGAGAACCTCGTGCTCAGGGGAGCGAGCATACAAGACATCGTTGACCATGTTGCCCGGCAGTCCCCCGCTGTCGTCACGTTGCGTGCAGATGACGTGGTGGACGAGCAAACCGTGCCGCTCTATCTTTTGCCGGTGGAAAACAGCGAGTTTTCACCCTGGCTGCGACTATGTCAGGCCATGCCGGGACAGCGCCAGATCCATGGTGTCCATGCCCGGGTGCCGGGCCAGGTGACGGGCATCCTGCCTGAACCTCCGCAGGATTTTGGCATGCGGGCGGCGCGCGCCATCCTTGATCACGCGGGACACGGCGACGTCTATGTTGCCGGCTACAGCGCGGGCACCCACACGGCGCTGGAAACCGCGCGTGCTCTTGCACAGCTTGGCCATGCTCCGCGTGGTCTTATTCTTCTGGATCCGACGTTGGTGCAGTACGAGCCTGACCACCGCAGTTGGAAATGGCGGCGGATCTTTTCGCCATTGTTCAAACAGGGCGACCTTGCGCGTACGGTCCAACGGGCGCGTCACATCCTTTTGGGTGGTGTTACAGACGAACTGCCTGTGGCCGACGAAACAGCCTTCTTTGCCTATGACCTGAAGCATGGCCCGGTGCCTCCGGTACAGATCTTCATGAGCCTCGAAGAGAACCCGCATCGCGCGGCAAAGGAGGCATCCTGGCGCGCAGCCGTCGATCCTGAGGCAGAGATACTAACGGTGAAGTGCAACCATCAGTCCATCGTTCGCAACGCCAATGCCGTGCGGGTTGCAGGGTTGATGGCCTCGTGGATGGACAAGCGCAGCGCGCAAAAAAATCCTGCGGATGTCATGGAAAACTTACAAAACCCTCTTGCGGTTCCCGCGGCTTAGGCGTAGCTACAGGGCTCCGAAGTGTCGCGGGGTGGAGCAGCCCGGTAGCTCGTCAGGCTCATAACCTGAAGGTCGTAGGTTCAAATCCTACCCCCGCAACCAACTTCGGTAACTCCCCAAATCGTCAAGTCTAAAGCGTCCGCCCGGTGGTCATCTGGTGTCTTCCTCCGAGGCCATCAGGAAGTCGATCAGGCGTCGCGTCAGCCGTTTCTGGGGACCACCGTCAGGCCAGACCGCGTAGATACCAAGGTCCGGCAGTTTCCAGTCTGGCAGTACCTCGACCAGCGATCCGTCAGCCAGGTTCTGCTCTGTTTCACTCATGGGCATATGCTGCACGCCGAGGCCCGCGAGGATTGCGGATTTCGCTCCGCTGATCGAGTCCACTTCGACGCGGCTGTGTTCAGGTTCGAACCGGACCTCTTCGCCGTTGCGTTGCAATGTCATGACTTTGGGCAGCATGACGATCCCGATGATGTCACAGGTTTGCAGGTCCCTGATCGTCCGGATCGGCGGGCGTCGTTCAAGGTATGCGGGCGCGGCCACCAGCACCCGGCGGAGCGTTCCGATCCGGCGTTGCATCAGACTGCTGTCCGACAGCGTGCCCATGCGAATCCCAAGGTCGAATCCCTCGCGCACCAGATCCACTTGCCGGTCGCTGCTGTGCAGGGACAGCGTGACTTTTGGATGGGTGCGGGCAAAGGCCCAGATGGCGTTGTGAACGCTGCTGCGGTCTCCGAAGGCGGGCATCGTCACGCGCAAGGCGCCAACCGGTTCCTCGGACATATCTGTCAGCGAATCCAGCGCCTCTTCGCCTGCGCGTACCATACGGCGGGCGGGGCCCAGCATGGCCTCCCCTTCGGGTGTCAAAGACAAGGCGCGAGTCGAACGAAAAAAGAGCGAACTGCCCAGCTTTGTCTCCAAACGGGAGATGTGGTGGCTGACCACGGAGGTCGACAGCTTCAGCCGGCGACCCGCAGCGCTGAAACTGCCTGCGTCTGCAACAGAGACGAAAACCCCGAGGGCCCGAAAATCGTCGATCATCTTTCCATTTTTTCGAACAAAGCTGTGTGTTATCTTGGGGTAATCGAAAAGCTGGCTCACGTCTAGGTAAGGGATGCGCCGCCAAGGCGCCTTGCTTGCAACCTTTCGGAGACGATTTCGATGTTGAAAACGCTAACTGTTCTGGGCGCCGCGGCGCTTTGCCCCCTGATCTTGACCACGCAGGCGCAGGCCGACGTGGCAGCGAACAAGGCCACCGCCATCGCGGCCATGCAGAACACGCTTGCCGCGCTGAACCCGGATGCAGTGGACAGCTATTTTGTCGATCCCTACATCCAGCACAACCCGATGGCGCCGTCTGGCGTCGATGCGTTGAAGGGCTTGATCGTCCAATTGGGTGAGATGACCGGTGGCGTCGATGGCGCGGTGACGGTAGACGTTGCCCGTGTGATCGCTGAGGACGACCTCGTCGTCATGCACAACGTGTGGACCGGGCTGGGTCCCGTGCCTCTCGTGGCGTTTGACGTTTTGCGTTTTGACGATGACGGCAAGATCGTCGAGCATTGGGACAATCTGATCCCGCTGGCCGAAGCGCCGAACGCCTCTGGTCGCACGCAGACTGATGGCGCGACGCAAATCACCGACCTCGACAAGACCGAGGCAAACAAGGCGCTGGTCGAGGATTTCGTGACCACTGTGCTGATCGGTGGTGACAGTTCCGGCATCACCTCTTTCGTGAACCCGGCCAAGTACATGCAGCACAATCCCCAAGTTGCGGACGGGCTTGATGGTCTGGGTGCCTTTCTCGGCTACCTCGCCGAAAACAACATCGCCTTTGCCTATACGGATCTGCATTTGACCGTGGCCGAAGGCAATTTCGTCTTCACCGCGGCAGAGGGCATCTTTGGCGAGACATCCACCGCCTATTTCGACCTCTTCCGGGTTGAGGATGGTCTGATCGTCGAACACTGGGATGTCATTGCAGACATGCCCACCGGTGACCTGCCTGCGGGCTACCCGGGAAAATTCTGACGCCCGCTGCGGCGTGGGCCCTGCGCCGCGCGCCTTCGTGATCAAGGCAAAACAGGCGGGGGTGTTGATGGTCACAGTCAACGCCTCCGATTTGGGTCCTCGGCCTCGCAAGACGTTCACATCAACAAGCCGAAGATCGCCCATGTCGGAAGACGCGAGGATCCCGGGCTTGGCAGGACGTAAACTCATCATCATCTGTCAAATTCGAATTTAATGCGCGTTGATGCGGCATCAGTGTTGCGCTAACCTTTGGTGATGCAGCATTGGGCCGAACTCCGCACAGCCTTGCTTCTTGCGCGTCTCGGCACCGTCAGCGCGGCGGCAGAGAGCCTTGGCGTGCATCGCGCGACCATCAACCGACACATCGACACGCTTGAGACAGCGCTTGGCACCCGCCTTTTTCAGCGCCATGCGCGGGGCTATGCCCTGACCGATGCAGGACGCGAGATGCTGGATGTGGCGCATCGCGCAGAAGAGATGTTTGCCGATCTTGCAGGGCGTCAGAAAGCACGCGACGGACAACTGTCAGGGGAGTTGGTGATCACGGCGTTGAGCGGGATCGCTGCCGTGGTGCTGCCTTTGCTTGCGCCTTTCCAGAAGGCACATCCAGACATTGTTGTGCGGTTCGAGACCGGCAGCGCGCTTGCCCGACTGGAACATGGCGAGGCGCATGTGGCCCTGCGCGCCGGTCAACGGCCAAAGGCACCGGACTACGTGGTCCTGCCCTTTCGGCGGTTGCGCTTTGGCATCTATGCCAGCCCGTCCTACGTCGCCCGCGCGGGAATGCCCGATCCATCAGACTGGAGCGCGCATCGTTTCATCGGGTCACTGGATGGCGTTTCCCGATTGCCTTTCGCGGATTGGATGGCCGCTCATGTCACACAGGAACAGATGGCGATGGTCTCGCGGGACGTGGAGGTGATCCGCGAAGCGGTGACAGCAGGGATCGGCATTGGCTTCGTTGCGGAACATGACGCCGCCCGGCTGCCGGATCTTGTGACCATCGTCCCACCTGACGACCGGTGGATGGCGCCGTTCTGGATCGTGACGCATGTGGATCTGCATCGCACTGCGAAGGTGCAGGCGCTCCTTGGGTTTCTTCGCGAAACGGGTCCACAGGGCTAACCGTTCCAGCGCACCTCCCCCAACCCGTCAAGGCGATAGCCCCGCATCAGCGCGGCGCGCGCCTGAAACGGGTCGCTTTGACAAAAGCGCCAAAGGGTCTGCATCTGGGGCGCAAACCAGGCCTTGCGATCAACAAGCAGGTCAAAGCTCTCCTCGATCACCGGGACGAACCGCAACCCGAAATCGCGCGCCACCGCTTCGAGGCCAAAGCTGACATCGGCCTGACCACGGGCGACGGCTTGGGCTGCTTCGATCTCTGACCGGGCCATTGTGGCCTGCTCCAGATGTGTCAGATCAAGGCCCGCCTCGGCGGCCAGATGGCGAAACAGCGCATCTGACCCGGATTCCGGCTGTCGTGGGGCAAAGCAGCGCCCGGCGATATCCGCAATCCCGCGCAGCGCCGTGAGGCCGGGGCGTAGGATCAGCCCGCGTGTGCGGGTGGCGAAATGGATCAGCACGGCGTTCTGCCCTGCGCAGGCCGCAGCGACGTGCGGCACGTTCCAGCCCTGTGTCGCAGCGTCATACAGGTGGAGCCCGCAGGCGATCCCGTCGCGGGTGCAGAACCGCGTCAGCCCATCCAGCGACCCATCGAAGAACACGGCCAGATCACACCGCGAGTCCCGGATCGCCCATTCCAAAAGCGGATCGTGACTGCCAAGGAAGATCCCCGGCCGAGCAGGCAAGGCTTGCGCGCCACCGGTGCTGTGTCCAGCGATCCATGCGTTGATCTCGTGACGCGGGAACAGCAACTTGCCCGTCGCGCGTGAGCAAGGCACATCACCTCGCGCGGCCAGATCGTAGACCTTGCGCTCCTTCAGCCGCAACAGATCTGCCAGTTCCTTGACGGTGAGAAAGGCCGGGGGATTTTCCGTCATGTCGCTGCGTCAGCGCGGGGCATTGGGAAAGAACAGCTGTTGCCCGGCGAGCCGGTACTCCGCAATGGCTGTCTGCCCCGCGTCGGAGAGCAGCCAGTCGACAAGGATCTGCGCCTCTGCTGCCTTGACAGTCGGGCAGCGCGCCGGGTTGACCGGGATCACACCATACTGGTTGAACAGGTTCGGGTCGCCTGCGACGAGGATCTCATAGTCGCTCTTGTTGCCAAAGCTGATCCATGTGGCGCGATCGGTCATCACATAGGCCCCCATGCCCAAGCCTGCGTTCAATGTCGCCCCCATGCCAGAGCCCGTTTCGCGGTACCACCCGCCCGACGCCTCTGTCGGATTGACACCCGTCCCATCCCAGAGCGCGCGCTCTTTCTTGTGCGTACCGGAGTCATCGCCGCGAGACGCAAAGCGCGCCTGAGTTTCGGCAATCTTCCGCAACGCGGTTTCAGCGTCGCGCAGCCCCCGCAGACCGGCCGTGTCCTCTGGTGGGCCAACGAGGATGAAATCATTGTACATCAGGTCACTGCGGTGCGTGCCATAGCCTTCGGCGACGAAGGCTTCTTCGGCTGCCTTGGCATGCACCAACAGCACGTCGCCGTCGCAATTGCGGGCATTGCGCAAGGCTTGCCCGGTGCCGACAGCGACCACATGCACGCCGATGCCGGTGGCCTTGGTGAACGCGGGCAAGAGCGCATCGTAAAGACCGGAATTGGCGGTCGACGTCGTCGATTGCACCAAGACGGCCTCGCCTTGGGCGGAGACGGACAACGAAAGCCACAGCATGGCAGCGCCGAACAGACGGGGGGCAAAGGTCATCGCGGGCTCCTCGTGCCAGTCTTGATTTGCGTTGGTGTTGGATTGCGTCGGGGGGAATGTTCTGGCTGGGCGTCCCGGGTCAGATCACGATCTTGCCGTCGAGATGGTCGCGCGCCGCCTGCGCCCGGGGCACCGGGAAAAAGCGATGCGCGCAGTCCTTTTCGACCAGTTTCCCACGATGCAGAAAGACCACGTCATCCGCCATGCGCCGGGCCTGACCAATGTCATGTGTCACGAAAAAGATCCGAACACCGCGGTCGCGTGCGTCTGCAACGATGCGTTCGATCAGCAGGACCGAAGCAGGGTCGAGGTTCGCGGTGGGTTCATCCAGAAAAAGGACATCGGGCTCGGTCGCCAAGGCACGTGCCAGCGACAGACGTTGTTGTTCTCCGCCGGACAGCAGGCGGGCGGGCAGGCTGGCCTTTTCTGCGAGGCCGACGTGCTCCAGCAATGGCAAGGCGCGCTTGCGAT
>JBELMB010000225.1:3972-8088 GCA_042088665.1 Sagittula sp. | reverse complement strand
GTTGGGGCAAGTGGATCGTCGGGGCCTTTCGGGGCGAGTTCGGCGACAGCTGCATTCTGAGGGTGAACATTGCCAACCTGCTGGGGGACAAGTTCTGGCTCTCGCTGGTGATCTGCCTCGCGGCGCTGACGCTGGCCTATGCCGTTGCGGTCCCCGTTGGCATCATTGCCGCGGCGTCCAACAATGCCTTTCTGAACAACTCGTTGCGCATCGTCAGCTACCTTGGCCTCGCGATGCCGAACTTCCTGCTCGCGCTGGTGATCATGCTCTTTGCCACGGTCTGGTTCGGCGAGACGTTAACCGGGCTCTTCAGTGACGAATATCGAGACGCGCCATGGAGTTGGGGCAAGGTGCTGGACCTGATCTCGCATGCATGGCTGCCGGTCTTCATCCTTGGGTGGTCGGCGACGGCCTTTGCGCTGCAAACCGTGCGGGCGCTGATGTCGGACGAGATCGGCAAGCTTTACGTGACCGCCGCCGCCGCCCGCGGCGTGCACGGACGCAAGCTGCTGTGGGGCTATCCCGCGCGCCATGCGCTGGGGCCGATCATCAACTCGCTGGGGTTCGATCTGAACCGCATCTTCAATGAATTGCCGATCGTGGCGCTGATCCTCGTGATGACCGATGCGGGAGCGCTGCTGATCGAGGCGCTGGCGCGGTCGAACGACCAACAGCTCGCCGGGGCGATCATCTTTCTTTTGACGGCGTCCATCGTGGCGTTGAATTTCCTCACGGACGTGCTGTTGGCGGTCATCGACCCGCGCGTCCGCAAGAGCATCGTGCGCTGAGCCATGACAACAGAAAACACAAACACCCCCGCACCGCTCCAGCAGGACCAGAAGTCCAAGGAGGCCTATTTCACGGCTTCGCAAAGCCAGCTGATCTGGGCGCGGTTCAAGAAGCAGCGCGCGGCGATGATCGCGGCGGCGGTGCTGGTCTTCCTCGTGATCTCCGGCGTCTTTGCCCCCTTCCTGTCGCCCTATGATCCGACGATTGCTGGGCGCAACAAGGACTACACCAACGGTGCGCCACAGATCCCGCAGTTCTGTGACAAGAACGGCTGTTCGGCGCGGCCCTTCATCCACGCGGTCGAGCGTGAACGGTCGATGGCCACGAATTTTCGCTGGGTGACAAAGATCAACGAGGATGTCCGCAATTACGTGACCTTCTTTCCCAAGGGCGACGACTACAAGCTGTTCGGCTTTATCCCGGGGGAGCGGCACCTCTTTGGGGTGGAGACGGGCAAGATCCATCTCTTTGGCACCGATGAGGATGGGCAGGACATCTTCAGCAGGACGCTCCATGCGATCTGGACCTCCCTGCAGGTCGGGACGATCGGGGTGTTCATCGCCTTTGTGCTCGCGCTCATCATAGGAGGGGTGTCCGGCTATTACGGAGGCTGGATCGACAGCGTGATCCAGATGGTCACCGATGCGGTCCGAACGGTGCCGGCGATCCCGCTCTTCATGGCCGTGGCGGCCTTTATGCCTGCGGAAATGACGGCGGAGGCGCGGTTCTTCTATATCTCGATCGTGCTGGGGTTCATTGGCTGGCCGACCCTCGCGCGGCGCATCCGGACCCACCTGCTGACAGAGCGGAACCAGGAATACGTGCTGGCGGCACAACTGTCCGGGGCCTCCTCCAGCCATGTGATCCGGCGGCACCTGTTGCCCTCCTTTACCAGCTATATCATCGTCGATCTCGTGATCTCCTTTCCCTATATGGTGCTCAGCGAGACAGCCCTGTCCTTCATCGGTCTCGGCCTCAAGGACCCGGTGTCCTCGCTGGGTGTGATGTTGCAAAAGGCGACTTCGGCGGATGTCATGCTGAACTACCAGTGGTACTTTATCCCGGTCTTCTTCTTCATCGCCCTCGTCATGGCCTTTGTCTTTGTCGGTGACGGCTTGCGTGATGCGGCGGATCCCTATTCGGAGGCGAACAAGTGAGCGCCCTGATCGACGTCAAGAACCTGACCCTGCAGTTTCGCACCGACGAGGGGCTGATCACCGCCGTGGACAACGTCTCCTTTTCGCTGGAAAAGGGCGAGGTCATGGGGCTGGTCGGCGAAAGCGGCTCTGGCAAATCCGTCACCGCAAAGGCGCTGATGCACCTTAATGCCCGCAATGCGGTCTACAGCCCCGAGAGCAAGATCACCCTGCACACGGAGCGTGGCGAGGTGGATGTGCTGTCCCTGCGCACCCCCCGGGAGCTGAAAGTGGTGCGGGGCGGGGCGATCTCCATGATCTTTCAGGAGCCGATGGCCTCCTTTGCGCCCGCGATCAGCATCGGCAAGCAGATGGCCGAACAGCTGCAACTGCATTCGGACATGTCAAAGGCGAAAGCCCGGGAGATCTCTGTCGAGATGCTGGACCGGGTCGGGATCTCGGATGCGTCGCGGCGGTTTGACCAATATGCCTTCGAGCTGTCGGGCGGGATGCGCCAGCGCGCAATGATCGCCATGGCGCTGTCGACAAAACCGGCGCTGCTGATTGCCGACGAGCCGACCACGGCGCTGGATGTGACCATTCAGGCGCAAGTGATCGACCTGATGAAGGATCTGGTGGATGAGTTCCACATGGGGATCGTGTTCATCACCCATGACCTCGGCGTGGTGGCCCAGACCTGTGACCGTGTGAACGTGATGTACCTTGGCCGTCTCATCGAGGAAGGCCCGGTGCGCGACGTGATCCGCAACCCCAAGCATCCCTACACGCAGGGCCTGATTGCCGCTTTGCCGCAGCTTGATGATCTGGACAAGCCGCTGACGCCGGTGCCCGGCGATATCCCGTCGCCGCTGGAACGCCCCTCGGGCTGCGTGTTCAACACGCGCTGCGCCCAGGTTGTCGGCCCGGCCTGCACGTCGGCAATCCCGCAGGAGATCGCCATTGACGCGGTCCACAAGGTGGCCTGCCACATCTACAAGGAGGCCGCAGAATGACTGCTCCGCTGATCCGCGCCGAGAACCTGTCGGTCGGCTTTGCCACCGGCAATGGGTTGTTCAACAAGGTCACGCTGAAGGCGGTCGACAATGTGTCGCTGGAGATCGAGAACGGCAGCTTCTTTGGGTTGGTGGGGGAATCCGGGTCCGGCAAGACCACGCTTGGGCGCGCCTTTCTGAAGGCCGTGCCGATCACCGGTGGCTCTGCGCATTACGATGATGGCGAGGTCACTCTCGATCTTGAGAAGATCGGCAAGGCCGAGCTGAAGGATTACCGCAAGCGCGCGCAGCTGATCTTTCAGGATCCTTACGCCGCGCTCTCGCCGCGCATGACGGTGCGCGACATCATCGCAGAGCCGCTGGAGGTCATGGGCCTGACCAAGACCCGCGCCGAGACCGACGAACGCGTGCGCGAGATCGCGGCGAAGTGCCGGTTGAATCTCGAACACCTGCGGCGTTTTCCGCATGCCTTCTCCGGCGGTCAGCGCCAGCGGATCTCCATCGCCCGTGCGCTGGTGTCCGGGCCAAGGTTCGTTGTGGCGGATGAAAGCGTCGCGGCGCTGGATGTGTCGATTCAGGCGGATGTGCTGAACCTGCTCAAGGAGTTGCAGCGCGACATGGGCATCACGTTCATGTTCATCAGCCACGACCTGTCTGTCGTCGCGCATACCTGCGACCATGTGGCGGTCATGTATCTTGGCCGCCTTGTCGAGACCGCGCCCACGCGCAAATTGTTTGCCGCGCCGCGCCATCCCTACACCAAGGCGCTGTTTTCGGCGATCCCCTCACTGGATCCGGATGATCGCGGCAAGGCGCAAAAGCTCGAGGGCGAGATCCCGTCCCCGACGAACCAGCCGCCGGGCTGCAAGTTCCACACCCGCTGTCCCTTTGTCATCGACATCTGCAAGACGCAGGAGCCCGAGCTGGACGGCGACGGGACAGGCCACGCCGTCTCCTGCCATCGCTGGAAAGAGCTGATGGAGGCCGTTCCGGCCTAGGCTAGGGCGGCGGTCTTGGGGTGGTCAGCTTGCTTGCCGTGCGTTTCCGTGCGCTCGGCTGGCGTCGAACCCTTGTCGATCCCTTGTCGTTTCCTTGGGGGGAGTGAGGGCTTCGGCGGGAGGCTGACAGATGCTGCCGCGGCGCCAAAGACAAACACCGCTCTAACACTGGCCGAACAC
>JBELMB010000225.1:0-3872 GCA_042088665.1 Sagittula sp. | reverse complement strand
GACAGATGCTGCCGCGGCGCCAAAGACAAACACCGCTCTAACACTGGCCGAACACGCGCCCCCGGCTCATGCCGCTAAAGCGGCAGTGGCGGATTCGCGGACTCGAGAAACTCCACCGTCGTAAAAATCAGATCCGTCTCTCCGATGTTCTCGAGGCTGTGGGTCATGCGCTCGCCCTTGGCGAAGGTGAAATGCTTTGTGTCACCGGGCGCATAGTCCATGTCGAAATGCGTGCCGTCGTCATGGTAGTTCCGGGCACGTCCATGCGTGTGGATCGTCCAGAAGTAGTCCAATTGGTGCGTGTGGACCTTGAGCCGCTCGCCGGGGCGCGCATGGATGTGCCAGACCCGCACACGTTCGTTTTCCGAGACCAGCGTGGTGCCAACCTCTCCGTTGTCTTGCCGCGCAATGAATTCGTCTCTCAGATCCAGCACCTGCGCCATCATTCAATCTCCGCCCAGAACACGACAAGCGTGGCGCAATCAATCGGCATCGAGGGGTTGGAATAAATCATGCGGGAATGTGCCCCTTTTTCCTTGAAAACACGGTTCACGAGGTGTGACGCGCCGTTCAATGCGGTTGGCGTGTCGGTGAAGTCCGGCGTCGCGTTTGCCACACCTTCGATCCGGTGGATGCGCTTGATGTTCGACAAGGTGCCAACGATGGATTTCAGCAGGGAAATTCCGTTCAGCGCGGACAATTGAAAGGCCTCGTAGCCCTCTTGCGTCGTCAGTTCGCCGCCCATCTTGCCGGCGAATTTCAGGTCCCCGTCGATCCATGGCAACATGCCGGAGGTGTAGATGATCTGACCGATTTGCGTATGTGTCACGTAGTCGGCCACGGCTTTGGGCACGGGAGGCAGTGTCAGCCCAAGCTCCGCGATGCGGTCTTCGGGGGTTGCGCCCGTCAGCGGTCTGTCAGTGTCCATGAATTCCCCCCTCTGCGCCAGATCGCGTCGAACTTACGTGCTTCCTGCGGGCAGGTAAAGCGAGCCGCGACACCGGACACAGGATGGCCTTTTGCCTGTCCGGAGAGGGTCAAGCACCGGCTGGTACTGCGCGCAGCTCCGAGTGCCGCTCCGGTGGTGGAGGGGACGGGCAGGCGGCTTGCACACTTTGAAACGGCTGTTTTGCTCGCATTGAAGCCCGGGCAATACAAGCGATCTGACAGGATTGGTCCTGTATGAGCCGGCCCCGTGGCATCCCCGGAAACGGCCTCTCGGGTCAGCGTTTCGGGGGGGGGCGCAATGCGGAGAGGATGTGGTTGACCCCGCAAGCGCGCCAAATAGTAGACGACAGAAACACCGGGGGCACGCACGCAAGACGAAGCGGTGCGATGCCCAAAACCCCCGCGGCCGCGCCTTTGATTGCCAGATTTCAGAGATCCAATTACGAGCAGTGATTCCGATTGGTTTCACGGACCTTTTCAGTCCCCATACCGTGGCCGTCGGCCAATTCCGTCCGGGCTCAGGGGAAGCCTGAGACAGAACCATTTCATGCGACAAAGCGCGCAGTCAACGACGCCGCCCTGCGACCGCGGCACCCTCTGGCAAAAATGCTTTGGACTCCGCCCATGGCCCATGGTCAGGCAATGGTGACGCGTTCGACGAGTCCGAAGAAAGCGTCCAGCGTTTGCATTTTTCTTTCGTCAGGCGCAAAGACCACTTCTTCGCTTGTTGTCGTCCCGCCCGTCAGGGTGATCTGTGCCACGTCATCGCCGCGGCCTGTGCTGGTTTGCCAGACAAAGCCGATCCCCATCCCGTTGGCCACGGCTTCATAGACCCCGTCGCGGGTGTCCAGCGTCAGGTAGGCAGAGGGCGAAAGGCCATGGTCTCGAAAGTAGCGGTTCACCACCGCCTGTGTCGATGAGCCCTCGGCTCGAAAGATCAGCCTTTCCCCCATCAATTCATGTGCATGTGTCGACGTCTTTCTGGCCAAAGGGCTTTGGGAAGGGGCGATGGCAACCACGCGATTGGCCAGCAGGACCTTCCGGCGGAACCGGCTGTCCTTGGGGATGTTGGGCAGGATTCCGACGTCGACCGAATGATCGAGCACCGCGCGCATGATTTTCTGAAATGACCCCGTGTTGACGCGCAAAGGCACATCGGGGTAGCTCTTGTTGAAGGTCGCAACCAGCGCCATGCCCGGCATTGCGTTGCCAAGCCCGACGGACAACTCTCCGTTCTTGAGCGAGCCGTGATGGCGCAGCATACGTTCAAGGGCCTTTTGTTCCAACAGCATCCGATCCGCCGATTCGCAGACCCTTTCGCACAACGGGGTGGCCAGAAGTTGCCCGTTGGAACGGGTAAACAGCTGCACGTCATAGGTTTTCTCAAGGCTGTGCACATGCTGAGAGACACCCGGCGCGGACAGGCCAAGTTGCCGGGCCGCAGCCGCGAAAGATCCGGTCTCGGCCACAGAGCGCAACGCCTGCAAAGCGGATATGGACAGTGTCATGGGCCCCCCAAAGCGAATCTTTGGCGCACCGACAGTCTAGCTTTGCCACATCACAGCCATGTCACACGCAGGGCGTTCTATCCCGATCATCGGGCCTTGCTGCTTGGCCCGATGCGGAAATCCATATCGCTACGCGATCAACCGGGGCCTTGGCTCCGAACAGGGAAGGTGTGCCATCGTGGGGGTGGACGTCGTGCCAGACATATCTCTGGTCAGTGGGCTGACCGCCGATCTGACGGCCGATGCGCGGCTTGTGCTGGCGGATCTGGACGGCTGTCTGATCTCGCAGGGGCGTCCGTTTCCCGATGCCCGTGGCTTTGTCGAGGCCTGCGGTGACCGGCTGTGGATCATCTCGAACAACTCCAGCCACACCGCCGAGGCGCTGAGTGCCGAACTGGCGGCCATGGGCCTGGATGTGTCGGCGCAGCGCATTCTGCTGGCCGGAGAGCAGACTTTGCATCACCTGCATGCCGCATCGCCGGAAAGCCGTGTGGCGCTCTATGCCAGCGAAGACCTCAAGGCGCAGGCGCAGGCGATCGGCTTGCAGGCTGAAGAGCAGCATCCCGACGTCGTTATCCTGTGCCGCGATCCCGCGTTCGCGATCCCGCAGATGGCTGATGTCACCGCCCATTATCTGGCGGGCGCGCAGCTTTGGGTGTCGAACACCGACACCGCGCATCCGGGGCAAGACGGACAGCCGGTGCCCGAGACCGGCGCGCTTCTGGCCGCTCTGCGCGCGGTGATGGGCGAGATCGACTTTGACTGCATCGGCAAGCCGCATCCGCATATGGCCCATGCGGTTCTGCATCTGACTGGCATCGCCCCTCAGGACGCCGTCTTTCTGGGCGACAATGCCGACACGGATGGGGCCATCGCCCGGGCCATGGGCATGCGGTTCGTTCACGTGGTGCGGGAGGGCACGGCATGACGCTGTATGTCCTGCGCACCCTGTTCAAGATGGCGCTGACGCTGTTCGTGATCATCACGTTGGTCTTCTTTGCCACGCGCCTGTCGGGCAGCCCGCTCGAGACCTTTCTGGGCGAAGGTCTGACCGAGGAAGACCGCGCGCTGATGATCGAGTACTTCGGCCTCGAAGGATCGATCTGGCAGCAATACCTCGCCTATCTGCGCGGCGTGCTGGAGGGCAATTTCGGCCTGTCGTTCCTCGAACGTCGTCCGGTGGCGGAGATCGTGGCCGAGCGCGTCTGGCCTTCGCTTCAGTTGCTCTTTTCTGCGCTGGCGTTGACGATTGTAATTGCCTTGCCGCTGGGCATTCTGGCCGCGCTGTATCGGACAAGCTGGATCGGGTCGGCGATCATGGCACTGGCCTTTGTGGGCTACGCGGTGCCGAACTTCGTGATTGCGACCTTCATGGTGCTGATCTTTGCCTTTGTGCTGAATTGGCTGCCGGTGGTG
>JBELMB010000037.1:0-37125 GCA_042088665.1 Sagittula sp. | reverse complement strand
CTGGCACCAAGGAAATCGTGGCCAATTCGGTGGTGATGATCGTTTTCCTGCAGATCGGCTTTGCCGTGCGGTCGAATTCGATGTTGAGGGCTGATTTTCTGGTCACGGCCATGCCGAAGCCGGTGCAGAAGGCGCTGTTGATCTTTGCTCTGATCCTTGGCGCGGCGCTGTTCTTCTTCTTGCTGAAGGCGGGTATCAAACCCGCGGTCCGGTCTTTTGCCAATGGCGAATTCGACGGGGAGGGCGCGTTGCGCGTCCCGGTCTGGCCGACGCGGTGGATGATCATCTTTGGCGCGGCCCTTGCGGGTATCAACTACACGCTTCTCGCTCTGGTCGAGATATTTGACCTGCGGGTCGAGCAGATGGACCTCTGAGCGATGTTCGATTTCGGAACTGCTTCACTGATCATAGCGCTGCTGCTTGGGCTGGTGCTGCTTGGGGTGCATGTGGCGGTGGCCTTGGGCGTCACCTCCTTGGTGGGGATCTACCTCGTTACCGGCAAGATGCGCATCGTAGAGGCGACGATTGCCTCCACCAGTGCAGAGGCGCTGAGGGATTTTACCTTTGCCGTGATCCCGCTGTTCATGCTGATGGGCGAATTCATCGGGCGATCCGGGGCGATCACTGACATCTATGTCGCCATCAATCGCGGGCTCAAGAAAATCCCGGCCCGGCTCGCCATTGCGACGGTGCTGGGAAATACGGTTTTCTCATTCGTCACGGGCGTGTCCATTGCCTCCGCGGCGGCGTTCAGCCGGATCGCCTATCCGGAGATGAAGGCGCATAACTACGACCGCGGCTTTTCCCTTGGCGCCATCGCCGGATCTAGCTGCCTTGGCATGCTGATCCCGCCCTCGGTGCTGATGATCGTCTGGGGCATCCTGACGGAGCAGTCCATCGGGCGGCTGTTTCTGGCGGGTGTCCTGCCGGGCATTCTGCTCGCGACGCTGTTTATCCTTTACATCGTGATCCGCGCCCTGACGAAACCCGAACTGGTGGGCGAGGGCGCGGCGCATGTGGACCATGACAAGGTCGAGGTCGAAGATGGCTTTGACAGCGCGCAGGTCGATCTGCCCCCGATGCAGGTCTTTGTCTCCATGCTGGGGGTCTTTGGCATCGTTGGCGCAGTGCTAGGCGGCATCTGGTTCGGCATCTTCACTCCCACAGAAGGGGCAGGCGCAGGGGCCGCGCTGGCGCTGATCCTCGCCTGGATCAAAGGTATGCGATGGAAAGAGTTCGTCTATTCCATCTACGCCGTCGGCAAGACCGCCGCTCCGATCATGATCCTGCTTCTTGCGGCCGCGCTGTACTCCCGAACGCTGGCCATGACCGGCGTGACCAACGCGATCCGGGAATTCTTTATCTCGTCCGGGTACGAGCCGTTTGTCGTGCTGGGGATCATCATCCTGATCTGGTTCGTGCTCGGCATGATCATCGACAGCATCTCGATCATGTTGCTGACCGTGCCGATCCTCGAACCCGTGGCGCTGGCGTTCGGCTTTGACCAGCTTGCTTTTGCCATCGTCGGGATCATCGCCATCGAAGCCGGTCTGCTGACACCGCCCTTCGGGTTGCTCGTCTACACGGTCAAGGCGGCGATAAACGACGACGAGGTGGGCGTGCAGCACATCTTTTATGCGTCCATTCCCTATTGGTTCGTGATGCTTGTCGCGGTCTTGATGATTGTGAATTTTCCATTCATCGCCAATTGGTTGCCAAATCTCCTGATGTAAGGATCGCCCATGCCCGCTTATTGGATCGCTCGCGCCAAGATCAACGACCCCGTCGAGTACAAGAAATACACCGACCTCGTGCCTGAGATCATCGAGAAACATGGCGGCAAGGTTCTGGCGCGTGGCGGCGCGTATGAGATCATGGAAGGGCCTTCGCATTTCCACCGTTTCGTTGTGATCGAGTTTCCGACATTGGAAGCTGGCACCACCTGCTTTAAGTCAGACGAATACAACGCCGCCGCCGCCTTTCGCAGGGCCAATGGCGCGGGCGAGGTGCAAACCGTGGTGGTCGAAAGCGGCGACGCGACGACCTGAGGAGGCCGATATGGCAAAACGTGTGATCATGAACGAAACCGGCGCGCCGGAAGTGATGCAGATCGAGGAGCTTGATCTGCCCGCGCCGGGTGAAGGTGAGGTGCAGATCCGCCAGACCGCGATCGGGCTGAACTACATGGATGTCTATCAGCGCTCGGGCTACTATCCGATGTCCGTGCCTTCGCCTCTGGGCCTTGAAGCCGCGGGCGAGATCACCGCTGTCGGGGCGGGTGTCGAGGGTCTCTCCGTGGGCGATCACGTGGTCTATGGCGGGGTTCTCGGGGCCTATGCCAGCGCGCGCAATGCGCCCGCGGCCCGGATGATCAAGATCCCGGAGGGCATCTCGGACGAGGTCGCCGCCGCTGCCCTGATGAAGGGCATGACCGTGGAATACCTGCTTGAGCGGACCTTCAAGGTGCAGCCCGGCGACAAGGTCCTGTTCTTTGCCGCCTCCGGAGGCGTTGGCCAGATCGCGGGTCAATGGGGCAAGCACATCGGTGCCGAAATGATCGGCGTGACCTCGGGTCCGGAGAATTGCGAGGCCGCGCTGGCGCAGGGCTATGCCCATGCCATCGACCGCAAGAGCGAAGACATCGCCGCACGCGTTAAGGACATCACCGGCGGGGCCGGGGTGCCGGTAGTCTATGACAGCATCGGCAAGGCCACTTACGAGACAAGCCTCGCCTGTCTTGCGACCTATGGCCTGTTTGTGTCCTTCGGTGCGACAACCGGCGAAGCGCCCGCGGTTGCGCCGGGGCGGCTTCAGCATGGGGGGTCGCTGTATTTCACGCGCCCGACACTGGCCAATTACGTCGGTCCGCGTGCCGATCTGGAACATTCCGCCGCGCGCGTGTTCGAGATGATCAAGGGCGGTCTGGTCTCGGTCAACATCAACCAGCGTCGGCCATTGTCAGAGATCGCTGACGCCCATATCGACCTGGAGTCAGGCACCACCACCGGCTCGACCATTCTGTTGCCGTGAGGTTCGGCTCTTGGCGGGGTTGACTAGCAGCCGTGTTGCCATCGCGGGTGTCGCCCTTGGGGTGATGCTCGTGCTGTACGGTGTGTCACAGGGGGCGGCTGGCGACATCTGGAAAGCGGCGGGCATCGGATGCGCGGCGCTCACCCTCTTCGCGACACGCGCGGTGCCGGAAATCGTCACCGCCTTCGGGATCTTTCTGTCGGCGCTGGCGCTTGGGATCGTCCCGCAAGAGGCCGTGTTCTCGGGCTTCATGTCGAGCGGCTTCTGGCTGCTTGTCTCGGGGATCATCCTTGGCGTGGCGATCTCTGCCACCGGCTTGGCGGCGCGCGTCTCCGAGCGGTTGATCGGCGTGACCGGCGCCTCTTATCCGCGCGCCATTCTGATTATTGCCGCGGCGGGCGTGGCGTTGGGGGTCCTTATCCCCTCGACCATGCCGCGTATCATCGTGATGATCCCTATTGCGGCGGCGCTGGCGGACCGGCTCGGGCTGGATCCGACGGGACGGGGCGCCATCGGGCTGATCGCCACGGCGTCCACGGCCACGCTCTTGCCGGTTTACTCGATCCTCACTGCGAACCTTCCGACCATCGTGCATGTGGGCGCGATGGATCAGCTCTATGGAATAGAGAGCACCTATTCGGGCTATTTCCTGCTGCAATTGCCCGTGAACCTGCTGCGTTTCGCGCTGATCGTGCTCTTGATGATCGGATTCACGCGCGAGCCCGTCACCAGTGCGCCTGTTGACACGGCCACCACCGGCCCGAGTGCCGCCACGCCCGAGCAGCGCCGCCTGCTTTTGGTGCTGGGGGCAGCCATCGCCATGTGGATGACCGATTTCGTGCATGGCATCCCGCCTGCATGGGTCGCGCTGACGGCAGCGGCCATCGTCATCTGGCCGCGTTTCGGCATGCTCAAACCGACCGCGATGCGCGAGAAGGTCGATCTGACCCCGGCGATCTTCTTTGCGTCGATCGTGGCGGTTGTGTCGGTCGCACGTGGGGCCGGGCTGGATCAGCTTATGGCCGACGTGCTGATCCGATCCCTGCCGCTGAATGCGGAAGGAGGGCTTGCATCGATCTACGGCGTCTACGGCTTTTCGCTGCTTCTGTCGCATCTGACCACGGCGCCTGCCGCGCCCGCGGTGCTGGTCCCCTTCGCCAGCCCCTTGGCTGCAGCAACGGGTCTCTCGCTCGAAGCCGTTTCGATGACGCAGATCATCGGCATTTCGACCCCCGCGATCCCCTATCAGGCCCCGCCACTGATCGTTGCCATGTCCCTGTCCAAAGTGCCCAACATGGTTTTCCTGCGCCTGTGCCTTTGGCTGACGCTTGCAGTTACCGTGCTTGGCGTCCCGTTGAGTTATCTCTGGTGGCAGGTGATCGGGTTTGTCTGATGCCGAGCATCAGAATTTATTGTTGGCGACGGGCCTCTCTGCGCGATAGCTGAGGGAAAACGAGGGGAGAACATCAATGGCGTCGACTGAAGTCGCAGTGATCGGAACGGGCTGGTGCGGCGGGATCCGCGCGGAAACATTGGCGAAATCGGCGTTGGTCGACGCGCTGCACATTTGCGAGATCAAGCCTGAGCGGCTCGAAGAAGTGCGCCTTCTGACCAATCCGGCGAGCGCCACAACGGACTATCAGGAGATCGTCGCCAACCGCGACATCACCGTGGTCTATATTTCGACCACGCCCGAAGGGACGCATTACCCGATTGCGCGCGACTGTCTGAAGGCGGGCAAACATGTGCTGCTGGAGAAACCCATCGCACTGGAATTCTGGGAAGCGGACGATCTGATCGCGCTGTCCAAGGCGGGCAACCTCAAGTTCACCATCGGTTATTCCCAACGCTTCAACCCCAAGATCGCCTACGCCAAGAAAACGATCTCCGAGGGCAAGCTGGGCAAGGTCGTGAACGTCATGGTCAGCCGCCACTTGTCGCGCAATCTGGGCAAGAAGATCGCCAACCGGGTCAAGCTGTCCCCGGCGGCGATGGAGTCCACGCATGATCTCGACTTTGTCTTCTGGCTGCTGGAACATACCAAACCGGCAAAGATCTACAGCCAGGGTGCCTATGGCTACATGAAGGATCTGAACGGCTCTTATGATTGCATGTGGTCCACGGTGACCATGGAGGATGGCACGCTGGTTGTCGTCGGTGGCGGCTGGAACCTGCCGCCGAGCTATCCGAACTACTGCGGCACATGGATCGAAATCACCGGCACCGAGGGCGCGCTGATCCTCGATGACACCGCGCGTGATCACTGGTTGAACACTGTCTCGGATGGCACGCAGTATCCAATGTCGACCATGCCGGGTGAACATGTGGATCACGTCTTTGCTGGTCAGATGGGGCCAGAGACCATCCATTTCCTCGAAGACTGCCTGATGGATCGCCCTGTGATGGTCGACGCCTCCCACGCCCGTCTGGTGATGGAAACCTATTCGGCTGCGGATCTCTCCGCCGAAATCGGCGAGCCTGTGACGCTGCCGTTGTCGAACCATGCGATTGCGCAATTGGCCGACCTCAAGGCGGCGCAGTAGGGGCGGCGGCGTGTCCAGCAGCGTTGGCATCTTTGGCCTTGGTCTGATCGGAATGGCGCTGGCCCAGCGGCTTTTGCCCGCCGGGTTCAGCGTTTGGGGATTTGACCCGGACGCCGCGCGCGGAGCGGTGTTGCAGGACAGCGGCGGCAAGGCTGCGGATCCGGTTGGTCTTTGGCAGTGCGACATCCTGTTGTCGGCGGTTTTCGACACCGCTCAGCTTGGCGATATTGTCTCGGCAGCGCCGCAAGGCACCGGCAAGGTGCTGGTGTCAATGAGCACCTGTGACCCGGACGAAATGGCCGGTCTGGAACAGGCGGCCAAGGCCAAGGGGATCACGCTGGTCGAGGCACCGATTTCCGGCACCAGCAAACAGGTCGCGCAAGGCACGGCGCTCTTGCTGCTGGCGGGCGATCCGGCGGGGCTGGACGCGTTTGAACAGATCGCCGATGCAATCTCGCCCAAGCGCGAGCGTGTCGGCGGGATCGGCGATGGCAACCGCACCAAGCTTGCGATCAACTGTGTGCTGGGCCTGAACCGCGCCGCGCTGGCGGAGGGTCTGGTCTTTGCCGAGGCGCTTGGCCTTGATCCCGAAACCTTTCTCGCAACGGCCCAGAAATCTGCGGCGCGCTCGGATGTCATGGCGGGCAAGGGGCCGCTTATGGTGGCGCGCGACTTTTCCCCGCTGGGACGGATCACCCAGTCCGCAAAGGATTTTGCACTGATCCGCGAGACGGCGGCCCGCAAGGGGAAGGGCGGATTGCCGATGGTCGCGCGCTACCTTGACCTGATGGCCAATTGCGAGGCGGCTGATGAAGGCGGGCTCGACAACTCGGCGGTTCTTCTGGCCATCGAACGGATGTCGAGACGCTAGCGTCTTTTGCGCTGCACTTTCGATCAGGCGCGTGATGGCTTGCTGCAAGGTTTTGATAGCAAACGGTCGTTTCAGGTACGCCCGCGCGGATATGCGTAAAAGCCGCAGCCGGAGGGATGGCTACTGCCCAGCCAGATAGATCGCCGCAGAGATCAGGATCGGAAGACAGGCAAAGTTCAGCACGGTCGAACTGACCACATGCCCGGCGACACGTTCGGGGCTGCGACCGTAGTGTTGTGCGATCACATATGTGATCAATGCCGATGGCATGGCGCACAACAGGAAGATCGCGCCAGCCTCCACGCCCTTGAGCTGGAACAACAGCACCATCAAAAGACCCGTTGACACGCCGATGGCCAGCCGGACAAAGGCCAGTAGGACGCTTGTCTTGATGTCCGCCACTTTAAGCCGTGCCAGCGCACCGCCCAGAAGGATCAGCATGATCGGGATCATGATCCCGCCCAGCAGCGCGGTGGTGTTGGCCACCACGGTCGGGATCGGCAGGTCGATGATGCGGAAAGCGACCACCGCGACGATCGACCAGACCAGAGGTTCGCGCAGCAGTTTGCGCAGCCCCGGATCTCCCGTCACGATGGCCGGCACCACGGTGTATTGGATCAGCGCGATCATGAAAAAGAACGCGGCCCCGATCGACAATCCCGGCTCGGCAAAGGCAAAGAACACCAGCGGCAGGCCCGCGTTGCCCGCATTCGGTAGCGACAGGGACGACAGGAACGTGCGCCATGGCAAACGCAGCACAAAAAGCGCCATCCCGGACAAGGCCCCGCCGACACAAGCGGCGGTCAGTGAAATCAGCACGATGCGCAAAAGTGAGCCATCCGGCAGCGCTGTGTTCGTCAAAGATGAGAACACAAGGCAAGGCGTGCCGATCATCATCGCCAACCGGCTCAGGGTTTCAGACTGAAAGCCGATGCCCCGAAATTCGAGGAAGAACCCGATCCCCGCAACGATGAAGACGGGGGCGATGATATTCAGGATTTCGCTGGTCACATCGGTCCGCTCGTCATTGCAATCCTTGTCCTTGCTGTTGTCGGCCGCGGGCGCGCAAAGGTCAAACCCGGCGGCCTCTTCGTGCCTTCAACTTAGCCACTATCGCCCATCATGAAACGTTGTTTCAGAGTGACAGAGGCCTGTTCTATTTCTTTGGTATGGAAACAACGCCAGGGAGGGGCTCCGCGATCCATTCTGTCGGTCGGCACCGGGGATCTTTGGTGTCGCCGTGCGGAGCACAGTCACAGTTGACGCCAAGCGTCTGCTGCTGCGCCGACAGGAGGAAAAGACTGCGGATGATCCTATCGTGAAACAGATAAAATACGTGACCGCCGAGGGCTGGATGGCGATTGGGATGGCGCTGCTGGGCGTTCTCGGGGTCGTGTTCATGTCGCAACTGGTGGCGGCCCCCAAACTGCTCTTCGGTCGGTCGTTGAGCGCCATTCCTCCATCGTTGTTTCCAAAGCTGGTGCTGGCCACGATGGCCGTTCTGTCGGGGTTGCTGATCTATTCGCTGCGCGGAAAACTGATATCCCGGGACAGCACGACCTTCGAAGACGGGGCGTTGCGCCGGGTCGTCATGCTGTTTGCGGTGATGCTGTTCTATGCGCTGACCATGGCGCCCATCGGGTTCTTTTTCTCGTCGGCGCTGTCACTGGCGGCGGTGGCCTGGATCGCGGGCAACCGCTCGATCCCTCAGATCATCGCTGTCGCCATCATCAGCCCCATCGCGCTTTATCTCATCTCGACGCGGGGGCTGGCCGTGTCCTTGCCGGAGTTGAGCTCCATCGAGTTTCTCTATGCGCGTGTGATTGACGCATTCGGTGCTCTTGCGGGATCGTCCGATGTGCCTGCCGCGTCCGAAGGGCCATCGGAATGATCGAACAATTTGCCGAAGGCGCCTTGATGGCATTCCGACTGGACACGATCATGATGATCGCGATCGGCCTCTTTTCGGGCATGCTGGTCGGGGCGCTGCCGGGGTTCACCACGCTCATGGCGATGGCGATCCTCTTGCCGCTTTCGTTCTTTCTCGACCCGCTGGTGGGCATTCCGTTTTTGCTGGGGGTCTACAAGGGCGGCATTTTCGGGGGGTCTATCCCGGCGATCCTCGTGTCGATGCCCGGGACGGGGGCCGCGGTTGCCACCTCGATTGACGGCTACAAGCTGACCCAGAAGGGCGAAAGCCGCAAGGCGCTGGACGTGGCGCTCTTCTCCTCCGTGATCGGGGATACGTTCAGCGATATCTTCACCATCCTGATGATCTTTCCGATTGCGTTGCTGGTCATGCAATTCGGCCCGCCGGAGCTGTTCGCCGTCTTGCTCATGAGCCTTGTGATCATTGTGGCCACTTCTGGCAGCAACCCGTTGAAAGGGTTGGTCATGATGCTCTTTGGCCTTTGGCTGGCGCAGATCGGCACCGACCCCATCGGAGGCGTCGAGCGCTTTACCTTCGGGATTTTCGAGCTCAAGTCCGGCATCCCTCTCTTGCCGATGCTGATCGGGGTCTTTGCCCTGCCGGAACTGGTCTATGCCGTGATGCGCAACGAAAAGGTTGGCGGTTTTGCCAAGCTGGTCGGTGCGCGCCTCAGCGCGGTGGAGTTCAAACGCTGCATTCCGACGATCCGGCGGTCGACGCTGATCGGTACCGCCATCGGGATTGTTCCCGGTCTGGGCCAGGTCGTTGCGGCGATGATGGGGTATTCGGCGGCCAAGAACGCCTCGACCCACCCTGAGACATTTGGCGAAGGCGAGATCGAAGGCGTCGCAGCCGCCGAAGCGGCCAACAACGCGGTCAATGGCCCGACGCTGGTGCCGCTCTTGACGCTTGGCATTCCGGGCGACAACGTGACGGCGATCCTGCTGGGGGCCTTTGTCGCCCAGGGTTTGCGTCCCGGCCCGCAACTGTTCGAAGAACAGGGCACCATCGTCTTTGCCATTCTGGTGGCCATGGTGCTGGCCAACCTGATGTTCATCATCATCGGCTACCTGTCGATCCCGTTCTTTGCCAGGATCGTCACGATCAAGACCGGTCTGCTGGTTCCGATCGTCATCATGTTTGCTTTTGCAGGCGCTTATGTGTTCCGGTCGGACACCACCGATATCCTGATGCTTGTCGGGTTTGGCTTGTTCGGTCTGTTGGCCCGAGCGGCAAAATTCGATGTCATGCCTATGGTCATGGGCTTTATCCTTGGCAGCCCGCTTGAATACGCCTTTGGCCAGACGGTTGCGATGGCAGGGAACTCTCCTGTCAGCTTCTTGTTCACGGAAAGACTTGGCATGCTCGCCGTTCTGATCGCGACGCCGATCATTGGGTATGTCCTTTGGCGTCGAATGAAAACCGCCACGGCTTAGCGATGGCGGAGACCAATCAAAATCAACCTAGGAGGAAATCATGTTCTTGAAGACACTGAAGAAAACCTTGGGAGCTGCGCTTGTAGCGACCGCGGCACTTGGCACCGCAGCTGTTGCGGAATACCCGGAAAAGCCGATCACGCTGGTGATCCCGCTTGGTGCAGGCGGGTCGCATGACCTCAACGCCCGGGTCATCACGTCGATCATTCCGACCTATCTGAACCAGGCGATGATCGTGCGCCTCAGCCCCGGTGCCGGTGGCCAGAAGGGCACGCAAGAAGTCGCCAACGCGGCGGCAGACGGCTATACCCTGCTGTTCTCGCACAACTATATCGACATGCTGCAGCAGCACGTGGAAAACCTGCCTTACGATCCGAATACCGACTTCGTGCCGGTTGCGCGGGTCAATTACGCCCCCATCGCGGTGGTTGTGCGCGGCGACAGCGAGTACAACAGCTTTGACGATCTGATCGCGGCGGCAAAGGCCGATCCGGGCAGCGTTGACCTGGCGCATTCGGGCAACTGGGGGGCCTTGTTCGTACCGGCAGCCCAGATCATGAAGGCAACAGACGCGGCCTTTAACCTCGTGCCCTTCCAGGGGGGTGGACCCGCCATGCAGGCGCTGCTTTCGGGCGATGCCGATGTGACCATGGGCTTCCCGTCGACGCTGTCTTCGCTGGTTGATGCGGGCAAGGTCAAGGTCTTGGCCACAGCCGGTGACGAGCGCATCTATGACGATGTCCCCAGCTTTGCCGAACTGAACATCGGTGGCGATGTGGGCTTCATGCACCGCGTGGTTCTTGCCCCGGCGGGCACACCCGAAGATGTACTGACCAAGCTGGGCGAAGCCTTCACCGCGTTGCAGGACGACAAGACCTACAACCGCATGATGGGCCGTCTTGGCGAAAACACCGACTACATCGATGGTGGTGCATACCAGTCCATGCGCGCCGACCAGAACGGTGCCTACAAGGATCTCGTACAGTCGATCACTCAGTGATCTGATGATCCCGCCGGGGCGTTTCGTGGCGCCCCGGCACACACCGGGACTTCGACCATGCCCAACCGTTTTGGCCCCCGCGGCGTTCTAGCCCTGATGATCCCGCTGCAGAACGCCAACATGCAGCCGGAATATGAGGCGATGCGGCCCGAAGGCGTTTCCAACCAGATTTACCGTTTCTCGCTCGCCGCACCGGATGATGTTCCGGAGGCGGTGATCGCTGCCTTGCCCGGTGCCCGAGGCTGCTTTCCCGATCTTGTCCTTTGCGGCAATTCGCTTGAGATGCGGCATTGGTCGGTCGACCGGCAGGCGCTGTATCGCAAAGAGGTGCAGGACGCGGTTCCCGACATCCCGGTGATCACCGCGACCGATGCAACCGTCGCTGCCCTGCGCGCGGTTGGCGCAAAGAAGATCGCCGCGTTGTCGCCGATGTCCGAGGTATACTCAAGGAGCGTAGCTGGCTTTTACCGCGCCATGGGCTTTGACGTTGTCAGCCATCACTGGCTGGAGGTGCCACTGCCGCAAGAGATCGTCAATGTGCCGGTTGACCGGATCAATGCTGCCTTTGACGAGATGGACAGCCCTGATGTCGATTGCTTTCTGCACGTCGGTGGCGCGCTTGGCATTGTCGATATGATCGATGACCTCGAAGAGCGGCTTGGCCGCCCGGTCATTTCCGTCAACGCGGCCAGCTATTGGTACGCGCTGCGCCAGATCGGGGTCATGGACCCCCTTGATCGTGGCGGCCGGGTCACCCGGCTTGCCCTGCCCGAAACCTGAAACACCAAAGGAGCCAGCCATGGCCGTCAAGGAAAAACCCATCTGGACGTTCCGCACGATTGCGAAACAGGAAACCAGAACCAAATCCCACGCCCGTTCGCGCGACGTGGACATGATCATCGACGAACCGATCGAACGCGGCGGCACCAACGAAGGGCCGATGCCGGTCGAGATGGTGTTCGCGGGGCTTGCCGGGTGCACCCATGTGATTTCAAACAAGCTGGCCAAGGCAAATGACGTTGTGATCGAGGAGATGGAGATCGACATCGTCACCACGATGGACAGCCATGGCACCCGTCTGATCAAACCCATCGACGTGCCGTTCCCCAAGGTGGTGATCAACATCAACGCCACGATGACCGGCCACCCCGAGAACATCAACGAGATCGTCACCAAGCTTAGCCAGCACTGCGCGGTGGCCATGATGCTGCGGCAGTCCGGCAGCGAAGTGATCGAAAACTGGACGATCAACGGCAGCCTTTGGCAAGACGCCGCATAAGCAACTGCCGACCGCGCGGATCGGGGTTTGACGAGGGCGAGAGAGAGCCTGCTTTTGCCTGTCTTCCCTTTGGTCCCCGCTGGTCACCGCGAAAGTCGCCGTAACAGGCCGTTCCCTGAATGGCATGCATTGGGCTGGCTGTGAAAAGACCGCAGCAACGATCAAACGAATGATTGGATTGATGTTGCGGAACTCTGGAAACACCGACACGTCGGCAAGGTCAAAACGGTGACCCCGCTTTGACCCGGCACGCGGGTTGCGCGGGGTTGACCAAAACCACGGATCACGGGATCGGTTGCTTTGATATCTGCCGCCCGCGCTCACGTCGGTCCCGTGGGTAGGCGGCGAACAGCGCCAGTTCGGGCAAAGCCCTTCCGTGAACCGACCTCGTCATCCCCAACGTTTCTGGAGGTATGTGCGCGTCTGATCGGCAACGTACTCCTTGATCTCGCCAAAGGTCTCGTACCCCTGGCGTTTGTAGACAGCCGCCGCGCGGGGATTGAACGTGTCGATATGAGATCCGATGCACCCGCGTGCCTTGGCTTCGGCTTCGGCCTTGTCCAGCAGGGTCCCGGCGATCCCTTGCCCCCAAAGTGGTTTGTCGACCCAAAGCCAACGCACGAACAGCCACCCCCACGCGGTTTCACCTGACAAGCCCGCGACCAAGGCACCGTCGTCATCATGCAGGAGGACGGACAGGGGCTGTTTTCGAGCAAGAGCCACGTTGTCGGAATTGTAGTCATTGAGCTTTTTGCCCAATGCCTCGACATCCGGACCGTGCTGGTCGGTTACCCGGTAGGTGGGCTTCATTCCGGCCCCCGGTATCGGGCGATCCGTCCACCGGGGGTGGCTGCCGGGGCGCCCGTTGTCGTTGGAAAACTCAAAGGCAGCGCGCGGAGCGATCTGACGGCGAGAAAAGCGAAGCATTCCGCCTCGATCGCATCGCCGCGCCATTGGACGTCCTCGGCCGACAGCACCTCGGCCCCGGTCCGCCGCGCCAGTTCATCCATGAGGCAGGGGTTGCGTCGACCGCCGCCCGCCACGATGAGTCTGCGCGGACGTGTCGGCAGGATATCCAGCGCCTTGCCGACGGCTGCGGCCGAAAACGCCGTCAGGGTGGCGGCGCCATCCTCATCTGACAATCCCTCGACCCAGTCATGGCCAAAATCAAAGCGGTCCAGTGACTTGGGATAGGGTTGCGTCAGATATGGATGTTCCAGCCGGCGCTTCAGCAAGCCCTCATCGACCGTTCCCCGCCGCGCAAGCGCGCCGTCGCGATCCATATCCCCAAGCCCGCGGGCGCGCAGAAAATCGTTGATCGGGGCATTGGCGGGACCCGTGTCAAAACCGACGATGGTGCCATCCTCAGCACGCCAGGTCAGATTGGCGACCCCGCCAAGATTGAGAACGCAGGTGTCGGCGCCAGCCTGGATACTGTCCAGAAGGGCGGCGTGATACACCGGGGCCAGCGGCGCACCTTGCCCGCCCGCGGCAACGTCCGCTGACCGCAGATCATAGACCACGTCCGCACCGATCCTTTGCGCCATCAGAGGTCCGTCGCCAAGTTGCCGGGTCGCGCCGGGGCGGTCGGGGCCGGGGGCACGGTGCAACACCGTCTGCCCGTGAAACCCCACGGCCCGGATCTGGTCCATGCCGAGGCCCGCCCGAGCGACCACATCCAGCACGGCCTGCGATTGCGCTTCGGTCAGCGCGCGCTCCGCCTCGGCAAAAATCGCCGGTTCCGGACCGTTGAACCCCCACTCCCGGGCCGCGCTCAGCGTCTGCACCAGCAGGGTGTTCAACTCTGGCGGATTGGACACCAGCTCAAAAGCCCCGAATTCTGCGATGTTTTCACCATCGGTCCGGATCAGCGCCACATCGATCTCACCGTCAAGAACAGTGCCGGTCATCAATCCGACGACCCAGACAGGTGTCATGCGGGGGGGCAAATCGGGGGTCATGTCTTAGTCTCGCGCATAGAGGGCCTCTCCTATGGTGCGCCGCAACTCGGCAATGCCACTGTCGCTGTGACGGCTTGGATGCACCCGGTTGGTCAGCAGGGCCCAGGCCTGACGATTCTCGAAATCGATCCAGAGGCCCGTGCCGGTGAACCCGGTATGCCCGATGGTGTCCGCCGGGCAAGTGTCGCCGCCGGACCAGCCCCTGTGCGCCTTTTGCCAGCCGTGGGTCCGGGTCTCTGACAGGGGCGCTTTCAAAAGCGCGACATCCGGGTCACCGGCGCGATCCCGTGCCAAGAGACCCGTGGCAAAACCGAGCACAGCCTGCGCCGTTCCGAACAGCCCGGCATGGCCTGATCCGCGCAGAGCGAAACAGTTTTCGTCATGCACTTCGCCCCGCATGACGCGTCCACGCCATGTACAGAATTCCGTCGCGGCGGTCTGGTCCGCGGGCGGGCAAAAGCTGAATCCGGGCCCTGGGTCCATCTCCTTGAGGGGGCGCTGGGCGAGACGTTCCAGCGCGATGCCCAACAAGATGAAATTGATGTCGGAATAGACTGGCGGGCCCTTTTGCCAGGCCCGCTGCAGCACGAATGCCCTGAGCCGGTCGGGATCGCTTCCATAGGTGTAGATCGGTTCAACCGCGGGAAACGGGGTTTGATGCCCGAGGCATTGTCGGAATGTGACCTGTCGTTCCCAGGCCGCGGACTCGTATTGCCTCAGGTCCGGCATGACCGAGACAAGCGGCGCATCGAGATCAATGTCACCTGCGCGCGCGTGGCGCAGAACGCGCTCCGTGGTGAAGATCACTTTCGTGAGCGAGGCCAGATCGAACCATGTGGTCTCATGCAACGATTGCCTGTCCGGCGTCACCGCCGCAAACCCGGCGGTCCGAATGTCTTGCGCACCCTCGGGGGATATGACCCCCAGAACCCCGCCGGGGATCCTGCCCTGGTCCACCGCGGCCCGCAGGTTGCCAAAGGCGGCATCAAAGCCCATCACACCTCCTGCTGGTAAAGATGATCGTCTGCAGCCTTGGCCCAGACGACCGCCTCTGGCTGCCAATCCAAAGGCCGCACGAGCGACGGCACCGAACGGCTGTCTACAGCGAATTCCTGATTGCGACGGTGGATGCTGGGCACGGCCTGGATCAACTGTCGTGTGTAGCTGTGACGTGGGCTTGCCAGTACATCCGCGGCCGGGCCGATCTCGACGATCTGCCCGGCGAACACCACCGCGATCCGGTGAGAAATGCGTTCGACGACGGCCATGTCGTGGGACACGAACAGATAGGCAAGACCCAACTCCGCCTGAAGGTCGATCAACAGGTCCAGCACCTTTGCCTGAACCGAGGCATCAAGCGCCGAAACAGCTTCGTCCAGAACAAGGACAGCGGGGTCCAGCATGAGGCTGCGGGCGATGCACAGGCGTTGGCGCTGCCCGCCGGAAAACTCATAGGGGTAGCGTTTGAGGCTGGCGGAGGGCAGCTCCACGCGGGTCAGAAGACGCTCCATGCGGGCGCGGGCGTCATTGTCGATCTTGCGCCCTGCAGCCACCAGCGGTTCGGCCAGAATTTGCGCGACCGTCAGACGGGGATTCAGCGATGCATTGGGGTTTTGAAACACCATCTGCAGCGGTTTGCGCGGCTCCGTTTCTGCTTGGGGTGCGACGTGGATCTTGCCGTGAACCGGCGTGTTGAGGCCAAGGATCGCACGCGATATTGTTGATTTTCCCGATCCGCTTTCGCCCACGATGCCCAGCGTCTCACCACGGTAAAGATCAAAGGACACGCGCTCGACGGCGTGCACCTTGCCGGTCAGGCGGCGCAACAGCCCTGACCGCACCGGAAAGCGTACAGTCAGGTCCTCAACCGCCAGCACCGTTTTGGCGTCAGGTGAGGCCCTGGTGGCCGCGCGGCGCACTGATTTTCCGTCCGAGAAATGCGGCACGGCCTGCAAGAGATGCTGCGTATAGGCATGCTGGGGCGCGTCCAGCACGTCACCCAGCACCCCTTGTTCGACCACTTGACCGCCCTGCATGACCAGAATGCGATCAGCAAAGCCGGCCACCAGACTGATGTCATGGGTGATAAAGATGAGACCTGTTCCGGTTTCGCGGCGCAATTCGGCCAGCAGCCCCATGATCTGCGCCTGTATCGTTACATCGAGGGCCGTGGTGGGCTCGTCAGCGATCAAGAGCCGTGGGTCAGAGGCCAGCGCGATGGCGATCATCACCCGTTGCAACATCCCACCCGACAATTGGTGCGGGGCATAGGACAGCCGACGTTCGGCATCCGGAATGCGCACCCGGTCCAAGGCGTTGCGCGCCAACTGCCGGGCCTCGGAGCGAGACTTGCCGTGCTGGACCCGAAAGACCTCTTCCAACTGCGCGCCGATCGACAGAACCGGGTTGAGGGAGCTCATCGGTTCTTGAAAGATCATGCCGATCTGGCGGCCGCGGACCTGATCAAGCTCGGCTTCCGCGGCTTTTGCAAGATCCGTCACGCGTTCCTGCGCGTCGGTGAAGGCAATCGAGCCGCCAGTGATGCGACCACCGCCAAAATCGACCAGACGGTTGATCGCCATGGCCGTCACCGACTTTCCAGAGCCACTTTCCCCGACGATGGCCAGCGTTTCACCCGGCGCCAGATCGAAATCGATGTTGTTCACAACCGGATTGTCATGGGCCTTGGGGCCAAACCCAACGCTCAGACCGCGCACGGACAAAAGCGCGCTCATGCCAATGCCCGCCTTGTCTTGGGGTCGAGAATGTCGCGCAAGGCATCGCCCAGGAGGTTGAAGCCGAGCACCGCGAGCATCAGACCGATTGCCGGGACCAACAACAACCATGGCGCCAGTTCCATGAGGTTTCTGGCCTCGGACAGCATCAGGCCCAGCGAGGCATGTGGCGGCTGTGTGCCGAGACCCAGAAAGCTTAGCCCGGCCTCGGTGACCAACCCCCATGCCAGCGCGAGCGTGATCTGGACCGTCAGTGGTGCAATGAGGTTGAGCGCCAGATGACGCGTCAGGATATAGCGCCTTGCGCTGCCGAAGGTGCGGGCCGCATCAACGAATTCCCGATGTTTCAGTGACAGCGCAGGTCCGCGTACCACGCGTGTGAAGATCGGCGTGTAGACGATGGCGATTGCCATGATGCTGGACCAGCTTCCCGGCCCGACAATCGTTATGATCAAGAGCGCCAGCAGGATCGCGGGGAATGCCAGAAGGACATCCATGCACCGCATGATCGCGCCGTCCCAGGCTGCGCCAAACCATGCGGCGGTCAATCCCAAGGCGGTTCCGGCGAGGCTTGCCGCGCCGACCGACAAGACCGAGATGAAAAAGGACTGTGATATGCCGATCATCAAGCGGCTGAGGACGTCGCGGCCAAAGAGATCGGTGCCTAAAAGATGCGCGGCACTTGGGCCCTGCAAGCGCGCTATTCGGTCCTGCGACAGCGGATCGTAGGGCGTCAGGCCGATCTCTGCCAGCACCGCAGCCAGCACAAAGACGGCAACGATCACGAGGCCGATGCGACCTGAGGGGTGGCGCGCGATATCCCGCAACAGGTCGATCATTTTGACTCGAGCCGGATGCGTGGATCCAATGCGGCATAAGCGAGGTCAATGATCAGATTGACCACCATGAAGTTGAAGGCAATGAACAGGACCGATCCCTGCACGAGGGCGTAGTCCCGCTGCAGAATGGCGTCCAGCACGACGCGTCCGAGGCCGGGCAGGGCAAAGATCTGCTCGACCAGAACAGCGCCTCCCAACAGGTAGCCAAATTCCACGCCGGACAGGGTCACGACCGGGATCAGCGCGTTGGGCAGAGCGTGGCGCCAGATCACCCAGCGCTGCGACATGCCTTTTGATCGCGCCGTGCGGATGTAGTCTTCGCGCAAGACATCCAGCATGGCCGAGCGCGAAATCCGTATCACCGCTGCGGCAAATGCTGTTCCAAGGGTCAGTGCGGGCAGGATCATCTGGGTCAGGTTGCCGATCGGATCCTGCGCAAAGGGCACAAAGCTGCCCATCGCGGGCAACACACCGAACCCCACGGAAAGGACAAAGATCAACAGCAATCCCATCACGAAATTCGGTGTGGATTGCCCGATCATGGCGACCACGCGCACCGCAAGATCGGCGGCGCGATCCTTGCGCATGGCGGCATAGATCCCGGCAGGCAACCCGATCCCAAGTGCCACCAGCATCGACAAGACCGCAAGTTCCAGCGTCAGCGGAAAATGCGCAAGGATGACCGACATCACGGGCTTGCCGAATGTTGTGGAAATCCCGAAATCGCCCTGCACGACGCCGCCCAGCCAGCGCCAGAACTGGACGAGCCAGTTCTGGTCGAGGCCAAAATACTCTTCCAGTGAGGCACGTTGAACTTCGGTCAGCAGACCGGATTCCGTCCCGAGCATCGCCGTGATGGCGTCACCCGGGACAAGTCTGATGGCCACAAAGACAAAGACCGACACCCCGAACATAACCAGTGGAAACACCAGAATGCGTCGCAGTGCATAGGGCATCGTGGGTGCCGGCCTCCTTGTTGTCGCCTTGACGGCTGGTCAGTTGCCGACGGTAATCGCGCTAAGGCCAAAGAGGGACCCGGTTGGCGTCGCCTCAAAGCCCTGAACCGCATCCTGCGAGGCCGCGTAGGTATAGCCGGTATAGAGCCAGACCCAAGGCGACATTTCCGCCAGATGCTTGTCGAACTGGCCAAAGATCTCCTGGCGTTTGGCCAGATCGGTCTCTTCGCGGCCCTGCTGCATCAGGCTGTCGAGGGTATCGTCGATATAGTTCGATACCTTTTGCAGGTTTCCGGCCTTGGTCCAGTAGCGATTGTACATGGTGAACGGATCCGGCCGCCCCCCGTTCAAGGCCACGGCCATGTCGAAATCGGCGCCGAGCCATGCGTCGATGTAGACGTTCAGCTCTTTCATTTCGATTTCCAGCTCGATGCCGATTTCTGCCAGTTGCGACTGGATCACCTGCGCCTCTGAGGCGGCGGTCGGCGGCTCACCTGTGGCTGCCATGATCGTCGCGGAGAAGCCGTTCGGATAGCCCGCGTCAGACAGCAGCGTCTTGGCCTTCTCGATATCGCGCTCATAGCAGAACAATTCTGATATATCGGTACGATAGGCATCCATCGTCAATGGCCCCGTGACGGACCCTTCGCCCAGCAGCGCGGTGTCCAGAATGTCCTGACGGTCAAGCGCACAGGAAATCGCCTGCCGCACGCCCAGTTCGGTCAGCGGTGTCCGGGACGGGTTGAGCTGCAGAACGTGGTAGGACAGCACCGGTTTCTTGGTCAGTTGAACGCCCGGCACATCCGGGATGAGCGTTGCGACGAAAGGGTCGTTGATCAGTGCGAAATCAACCTTCCCCGCGCGCAAGGCGGCGAGGATCGCGGTCTCGTCCGGCAACACGCTGATGTCGAGCCCATCAATGCTGACGCTGCCACCGCCCCAGTTCGCATTGGCCGTAAGGCTGGCGCTGGCGTTCGGCGTCCAGGAACCGAAAACGAACGGACCGGATCCCACCACTTCGGTGCCGATTGTGCCTGCTTCGATCGCCGCGGCGGACACAACCGCAGAGTTGATCGACGCCATGGCTGTCAGGATGGGCACATTGGGTTCGGACAGTTTGAAGACGACGGTCTTGTCGTCCGGGGTTTCTATCGAGGCAATCGATGTGAAATTGGCCCGTGACGCCGCGCCGGTTTCCTCGTCCAGAATGCGCTCGTACGAGGCGCGCACATCCGCGGATGTGACGCTCGATCCATCGTGGAACATGGCGTCGGCATCGACAGTGACGGTCAGCTCTGTTGCCGTGTCGTTGAAGGACCACGAACTCGCAACAGCAGGTACGATGTTCGCATCCGGGTCCAGCCGAACAAGCGGTTCATACATCAACTCAAGAAACCGGATCGACGAAAACGCGGTTTGCTTGTGCGGGTCGAGCCCGGTTGCGTCCTGGGACCAGGCAACCTTGACGTTTTCAGCTGTCGCGGGGGCGACCAAGGCGGTTGCTCCCATCAAGACGGCAAGAGCCATCGGTTTCACGAAACTACGGTTCTGCATTTTTCTGTCTCCCATGTCAGTGCACATTGCGCGGGCTGCCGGTTCGAGCCGATCAGTCCCGTGGTCTTTCCTGCCCGCAGGCTGCGATGGCGTTCCGGAGCACGCCGCCGTTCTGTTCCAGGCTGGTCTTCGATTGATCCCGGTCGAGGCCGGTCAGCCTCATGAGGATCGCGATCTTCAGGTCATTGCCGCTGTCGGCCAGCAGTCTTTCCGCCTCTGCTTGTGTCGCACCCGTGATATCACAAATGATCCCAAGGGCCCGCGTCATCAGTTTCTGGTTCGAAACCGCAACATCGACCATCAGGTTCTCATAGGTCTTGCCGATCCGGATCATCGCGGCGGTGGTGAGCGTATTGAGCACCATTTTCTGCGCCGTGCCCGATTTCAGCCGGGTCGAGCCTGTCAGAACTTCGGGGCCCACGACGGGCGCAATCGAAATATCCGCATGGCGTGCCAATTCCGAGTTTGGGTTGCATGTCAGTGAAATCGTCGCGGCATTTACGCTGGCAGCGTATTCCAAGGCGCCGATGACATAGGGCGTGCGACCGCTGACCGCGATGCCGACGACGATGTCACGATGCGACAGATCTATGTCCTGCAAGTCCTTCGCGCCTTGAGCAGGGTCATCTTCGGCCCCTTCGATGGAGTTCCGCAATGCGGTGTCGCCTCCGGCAATCAATCCGACCACCATGCCGGGGGGCACCGAAAACGTCGGGGGGCATTCCGATGCATCCAGTACGCCCAGCCGACCGCTGGTGCCGGCGCCGATGTAGATCAGCCTGCCACCGGATCGGAACGCTGCCACGATCTGGTCGACCGCGTCCGAGATCGCGGCAAGCTCGCGCTCCACCGCTTGGGCCACGGATTGATCTTCCTGATTCACGCGCGCGACCAGATCACGGGTCGACAACCGGTCAAGATCCATCGTCCGCGGGTTGCGCGTTTCAGACACCAAAGAGCGTAATTTTCCGACAGTCAGGGCGGCAGCCATGAGAGAAAACTCCATCACGTCTGCGGTGAGCGTAGGAATAGAGTATTCTTCGTGTCAAGCTTTTCGACCTCTTGCCGCGGGACTCGTTTAGAACGTCTCCTTGCCTGGGATGTTGCGGACTCAGGCAATATGCATCAAAAGCAGTGGGTTGGGGGGATTTTGGAGTGTTTCAGGTGCTGGCCCAAGGCAGTCGTGAAAGGGCAATTCCGTTTGGCGGGGAATTGTTTATACTCAATCCGCAGTTCAGCATATGGATGAGTCGCAACAAGGAACGCCTGCGATGTCGGTTCTGTCGATACTTCGAGCAAAGCGGGACAGTTTTACCGATGCCGAGCGCAAGATCGCGGATTACGTGCTCGCAGATCCCGAACGTGCCATTCAGGGTTCGTCACGTTCGCTCGCGGAACAGGCGGGGCGCAGCCAATCCGGCGTGGTAAAGTTCTGCCAAAAGATCGGATTCAGCGGCTATCAGGATTTTCGGCTGGCCTTGACGCAGGACACGGCCCTGACACGCAGCACCCCGATCGACGTCGTGCACGACACGATTGAGGCGACAGACAGCTACGCCACCACGCTGCGCAAACTCGTGGGTCTCAAGACCTATGCCATGCAACAGACCATTTCCGTGAACGGTGATGCCGCCATTGGCAGCGCGCTGGACGCCATTCTCAAGGCGCGGCGGGTGCAGTTGGTGGGTGTTGGCGCGTCGTCCCTTGTGGCGCGCGACTTTGGGTACAAGCTTCAGAAACTTGGCTGTCTGACATTGTTCGACGCGGACAGTCACATTCAAATTGCCAACTCATCGACGCTGACCGCGCGCGACATAATGTTTGCCCTGTCCTATTCGGGGTCCAGCCTTGAAACCCTTTCGATTGCAAAGAACGCGCGTTTGTGTGGTGCGACGGTGGTTTCCGTTACGGGGCTCCAGCCCAACAGACTGGCGCAGATCGCCGACATTCAATTGTTTGTTGCGGCCAACGAGCAAAAGGCGCGATCCTCGGCCATCACCTCGCGCGATGCGCAATTGGTTTTGACGGATCTTCTATTCATTCTTCTTGTGCAAAGAATGCCGAATTCGGGCGAACGGATACTCGCCGCTGAACAGGCCGCCGGACATCTGAAATCCTAGGTGTCGCGGCAGCGACGCGCCTTTGGGTAATGCCGCGGCCTAAAGCCGGTCTATCCCCAATTCGTCTGCCAGCGCATCTAGCCGGTTCCCCAAGGCCTCGGGGATCGGAATGCCATTGGCCAACCGATCCGCGCTGGTCGCGGCCAAACGCTCTCCGGGCAGTCGGATGTCCTTGACACCAGGCAGCAGGGCAGAGGATTTCATCTCTTCCCAAACCCCGTCGATCTGGGTCTTGAAGGTCTCCACATCGGCAAAGGCCGCAATGTCGAGCGCGACAACAAAGTGACCGGTGTTCGTGGTCGCCTTTGGATCGGCATTGAAGTCGACGACGTCCTTGCCAAAGGCCGCGCCATTCAGCGTCCCTGCCAAGAGCCCGAAAATCAATGACAGCCCGTATCCCTTCGGCCCGCCGATGGGGAGCAGCAATCCCTCTGCCGACCGTGTCGGGTCGGTCAGGGGCTGGCCCTGTTTGTCGATCATCCAGCCTTCGGGCATCGTTTCACCGCGGTCGGCGGCGGTTTTGACCTTGCCATAGGCTGCGACCGTGGTGGCCATATCCAGCACGATGTCGGGTTTCGCGTTCGAAGGCACGGCGACCGAAATCGGATTGGTGGACAGCAGCAGGTCCGTTCCGCCCCATGGCGGCATATGGTTGGCGCTGCCGACGGCCACATAGAGCCCGATCATGTTTTCCGCCAGCGGCATCCGCGCATAGAGAAACGCGGGGCCTGCATGGTTTGAATAGCGCGCACCCACCCATGCGACACCGCAGGTTCTGGCCTTTTCCACCGCCAGTTCGGCGGCGCGTGACATCACCAGATGTCCCGGTCCGTTGCCACCATCCAGAAGGGCGGTTGCGGTGCGTTCCGAGATGATCTTGATCTCAGGGTCGACCTCCATGCCGCCAGCGCGTATACGTTTGATATACATGGGCAGCCGGAACACGCCATGCCCGTCCTGCCCGCCAATATCTGCTTCGGCCATGAGGTCACCCATGCGGTCGGCATTGGGTTTGGACATGCCACAAGCGCCAAAAGCGGCAGAGATAAAACCACGCAGCCGGTCGGCTTTCACATTGCGATTGTCGGTCATTTCCAGTTCACTTTCCCTAGCCGGACCTCAAACGGAGATCTCTCATGAGCACCGACGCCATTGTTCCCTATGCCTCGATCTCGCCTTTTGCCCGTGGAGACGGTGTTGAGACACGCCTGATGGTGGGGCGCGAGCGGGTCGATGATCCGCCCTTTACCACGGGAACGACGGTGTTCCCCGCCGGAATGAAGGCCCCGATGCACAGCCACAATTGCGATGAACAGGTCACCGTTCTCGAAGGCCGCGCCATGGCCGAGGTTGCGGGCGCCCAAACGGAGCTTGGACCGATGGACACCAGTTTCATCCCCAAGGACATGCCGCATCGGTTTCTGAATATTGGCGACGGCCCGCTGAAAATCCTGTGGATCTACGCCGCTGCAGAGGTCACGCGCACGTTTACGGAAACCGGCGAAACGGTGCCTCATCTCTCGTCCGGGGACAAGGTCTGACCAGAGGCCGCGAGGGCGGCCACCACTTCGGCCACCCGCTCGGCGTTGTCGCGTGCCAGTGATCCATCGGTGTTCCAGAGCGAGTTCTCGAACCCGACGCGCAGCTTGCCACCACGCCGCGCGGTCTCAACAAGGCACTCTGTCTCTGCGGCCCCGAAGGCGCAGATCATCCATTCGAGCGAGAGATCGTCCTTTCGCGCGTCAAGCAGCACCTGGTAGGCATCCAGATCTGAGGGGTTCGATGGCTCTGTCGCGGCATAGGAGCCCAGAACCAGTTGCAACTGATGTGACGTGCCGGGGATCATCCCGTCGTCCATGCATTGCAGAACAAAATTCAATTCCTTGGGCGTATAGGCGATATGGTGAATGCCGACGCCTTCGCCCTGTGCCCAGGCGTAGAATTCCCGTGCCGTGGCTGTGTCATTGGGTGGGCGCAGCAGTTCAGACACCGCCAGAGACACGGATTTTGGCCGGAAACTGCGGATCATCTGCATCTGTGCTTCGGGGCCAAAACGGCCCGCGGCTTCGCTGGTGACCTGAACGAAAAAGCCCGGGACCGCGGCCTCAATGGCTGAGACGGCTTCGCGGTAGAGGCCCACGTCCAGACTGTGCTGACCGTCCTGATCGCGCACGTGCACATGGATCCCGTCGGCACCGGCCCGATGGCAGGTTACGGCGGTTTCGACCACTTCGTCCAGTTCGATCGGCAAGGCAGGATGATCCTTCTTGCCACGGCGCGCACCGTTTGGCGCAACCATCAGGCGGGGCAGGGGGCGTGTCATGTCAGTTCCGATATCTCGACCGTGCGCCGATCCTCGGCGGACAGGGTGATGGCTTCGAGGACTTCGATATTGTGGACCATCTGTTCCATCGTGAAGGTATAGGGCGCAGTCCCGGCCGTCGCTGCAACAAATGCTTCGAGGTTGTGGACCACCGCGTCTTCCCAATCGAATTGCTTGTGCCGCTTGTCCTGTCCGGTTTCGGCGACAAGGTAGTCCACCTTTCCGCCGGGGGTGTCGGGGTGGCTCTGGTTCAGGACCTCGATCCATTGGGTTGTGCCGTAGACGTGCATCCGGATGAAATGCGGGGTATGCAGAACGGCCGACAGCGTGGCGGTCATGCCCGCCTCGAACCCAAGCTGCACGGTCACGACATCCCCGGTTTCCCAGCCCAGTGACCGGCTGGCCGTCATCGCCTGCACGGTCTTGACCCGTCCAAAGAAGGAGATCAGCAAGTCGGTCAGGTGAATGCCCATGGCGGTCATGCCAGCGGCGGGCGATACGGCCTTTGACGTGCGCCAATCGCCCTTGGGGACACCGATCAGCTTGTCATGGGAAAACGCGGCCTCGGCGTGCATGATCGTGCCAAGCTCTGCCTTGTCGAGCGCGTCTTTCAGCGCGACCATCGCTGGCTCGAACCGGCGCTCGTGCCCGATGCCAAGCTGTACACCGGCCTCCTGCACGGCTGCGGCGGAGCGCCTTGCGCTCGCGGCGGTCAGGCCCAGCGGTTTTTCGCAAAACACGTGCTTGCCGGCGGCGGCGCAGGCGATGACCTGTTCTTCGTGCACCGGATTTGGGGTCGTCAGGATCACGGCATCCACATCGTCGCGCGCCAGAGCGTCGTCGAGGCTGTTCAGGGGCTGCAGGTCCAAGGCGCGGATGTCGTCATGCGCCGCCACCACAGGTTCAATGACCGCGACCACGGATATGCTGTCATGCCCTTTAAGCCGCTTGGCAAAGTGGCGGCCCCACCAGCCGAACCCGGCGATGGCAATGCGAAACGGGCGCTGAACTTCGGCATTTGTCAAATCGCTGTCCCCAGTGACGTGAATTGACCGCGGAAGAAAACCAGCGGATCCCCTTCGCGGCTGTCGATCGCTCGCACAGAGCCCACCATGATGTGGTGATCGCCGCTTGGGATCATCTGCTTGACGTCACATTCCAGCGTTGCGAGCGCATTGTCCAGAACCGGGACATCGCGCCATCCGCGGCGCCATGAGACACCCTCGAACTTGTTCTCGATGGGCTGCGCGAACCGCAGGGTTTCTTCCTTGTCGGCCTCTGCCATGATGTTCACGGCAAACGCGCCATGGTTTTCAAAAGCAGGGCGCGAGGGCGCCTTGGATACGATGCTCCAGAGAATTTCCGCAGGATCGAGAGAGACCGAGGCAAAGGAGTTCACGACCAACCCGATGGGCAACCCGTCGTCTCCACAGGTCGTGATCACGGTGACACCCGTTGCGAAACGTCCCAGAACATCGCGCAACGCACGTGCATCGAACGGGGCAGGGTATTGGCTGTGCATGTTCATCAGAACCTCCTGTTCATTTTCGATAAATAACCCACCTGGGGAGTTCAAAAACTAATAATTGATGATATTCTCGATCTGAAAACTTGATATCCCAGCGGGCAGATGAGAACGCGTGAAACTTCAACACCTGAAATACTTTGTCGCGGTCTTCGAGGAGGGGTCGTTTTCCGCCGGGGCGCAACGCGTGAACGCCACGCAATCCGGGCTGTCCATGCATGTGCGCCAACTGGAGGATCGCTACAGGGTGCAACTGCTCAACCGCAGCTCGACCGGGGTGACACCGACCGAAGTGGGGCGCAGGTTTTACCACGACGCGGTGCGTGTTCTGCATGCGGCCGCCGATGCCGAAGCGCATCTGAAAGCGCTCTCCGGTGAGGTGACGGGTCAGGTCACCGTTGGCCTGATGCCAACCTTTACCCGTGCGACGCTGGGCCCGGCGATCCTTCGGTTTACGGAGGAATTTCCCAATGTGAAGGTCACCGTGCGCGAGGCCTACTCCGGTGAATTGTCCCGTCAGATCCTAGCGGGTGAACTGGATTTCGCAATTGTGCCTGCCTTTGACGCGGATGTCCGTTTGCGCGCCAGCGTCATGGGGTCGGACAAGGAATACCTCGTGGTGAACTCGCAAAGCAAAATCGGCCTGGAGGGGCCGGTCAGACTGGCTGATCTGCCACCGCTTGATCTGGTCCTGCCAAGCCGCGAAAACGTGCGGCGCCGCAAGATCGAGCAGTATCTGGCCACCAATGGCGTCGGGATCGGGCGCCTGATCGAGCTTGATTCAATGTTCACAACGCTCGATCTGGTCGAGCGTTCCGATTGGGTCACGATACTGCCGGGCATCCTGTGCCTGCCAGACCTGAGCGGCGAGCGGCGGCGCGTTGTCCCCATCGTGCAACCGGAATTGAGCGTCGAATACATCAGGATCGAACCGATGTCCGTCCCGCTCAGCGATTCAGGGCAGGCCTTTTACAGTGTGCTCAAGGACGAGATGACAAAGGCCCTCGGGTTCCTTCAATAGGCGTCAGGACGCGCAATCCGTGCATGGCGGCTGATGGCGGTTCGCGCATTGGTCGGCGGGGGATGCCCTGTGCGGACCTCCACGCTGAGCCAGTCACGGTGGACGCTACGCGCAGACCCGAGCCTCCTGCCGATCAAAGGCAAAGCTTTGGCGGTCGTCATAGTCCAACTCGATGGTGGCACCGACCGCGGTGCTGTCCTGTCCAAACAGGCGCACGGTCAGCGCCTCTCGCTGCTCGGTTGACACCAGAAGATTGGTGTCTCCGCCCAAGCGTTCGACATGGGTCACAGTGCCTTTGATGCGACCGTTTTCAACCAGCCGCAGGTGTTCGGGCCGGATGCCCAGAGAACCGTCCCGAGGCATGTCCAGAGGGGCCTTGTGCAAGAAGTTCATCGCAGGCGATCCCAGAAACCCGGCGACGAACTTGTTGGCCGGGTTGTTGTAAAGTTCCATCGGACTGCCGACCTGTTCCACGCGGCCACGGCGCAGCACGACGATCTTGTCGGCGAGCGTCATCGCCTCGGTCTGGTCGTGCGTGACATAGACCATCGAGGCGCTCAAGGTGCGGTGCAACTCGGCGATCTCGATGCGGGTGTTCATGCGCAGGGCCGCATCAAGGTTGGACAGCGGTTCGTCGAACAGGAACAGCTTGGGCTCGCGCACGATGGCGCGCCCGATGGCCACCCTTTGACGTTGCCCGCCGGACAGATCAGAGGGGCGGCGATGTTCGTACTCGCCCAGATCCAGCATGCGGACAGCCTTGTTCACCCGCTCCTGAATGACGGATTTCGGCTGTCCTTCCTGTTTCAGACCCAACTCCATGTTGCCGCGCACGGTGAGGTGCGGATAAAGCGCGTAAGACTGGAACACCATCGCGATGCCGCGCTTTGCAGGCGGGACGGCGTTGACCACTTCGCCACCGATGTCGACGCTGCCGCTTGTGGCCTCCTCAAGCCCGGCGATCACGCGCAGCAAGGTGGATTTGCCACAGCCCGAAGGCCCGACAAAGACGGTGAATTCACCCTCTTCAACGGTCAGGTTGATGTCGCTCAGCACTTCGACCGCGCCAAAAGTTTTGCAGACATTCGTCAGGGTCAAAGCCGTCATATGTTCTCTCCAAGGTCGACCGGTGCGCCGGTTCGGATGCTTTCATCCGCGGCCAGGCAAATGCGAAGGGATTGCAAGGCGTCTGACATGTGCCGGGTCAGGTCATGGTCGTTGCGGATGGCCGCGACGATATAGGCCTGCTCGGCGTCGCACAGCGCCTGATGGCCGGGCTCGTCGGGCATCTCGATGGTCTGGTCGTTGCCGGGTTTGTGCACGAGGATCGCGCCGACCTTTGTGTGCCCGTCGATATCGTCCGACGCGCCCTTGTCGGCGTCGATGATCGACACGGCCCCGTTGGGCGAGACCACGTCTTTTACAAAGAAGGCGGTTTCGGACATCATCGGGCCCCATCCTGCTTCGTACCAGCCGACGGAGCCGTCTTCGAACCAGACCTGAAGCTGGCCGTAGTTGTACATCCACGGCGCAATTTCATCCGACAGGCGCAGCCCCATACCGCTGACGCGGACGGGTGCGGCGTCGGTGATCTGGCACATCACATCCACATAATGCACACCGCAATCCACGATCGGCGAGGTGGTTTCCATCAGCGCCTTGTGCGTGGCCCATGTGGTGCCGTCCGATTGCTGGTTCAGGTTCATGCGAAAAACATAGGGTCCGCCCAGATCCCGCGCCTCGGATATCAGGCGTTGCCAGCTGGGGTGTTGGCGCAGGATATAGCCCACGACCAGTTTGCGGCCCAGTCTCGTGGCGGTGTCCACAACGCGCCGGGCGTCGGCCACGGTCAAGGCCAGCGGCTTTTCGACAAAGACATCGGCCCCGGCCTCCATCGCCGCAATCGCGTAGTCGGCATGGCTGTCCGTGTAGGTTGCAATGCAGACCAGATCGGGCTTTTGCGCCAAGCCGTCCTCAAAGGTCGTGAAGCGCGGGTAGCCGGTCAGTGCCTCTGGCAGATCCACGTCAGAGCGGTTGACGAGCCCGACGATTTCAGTGTGCGGATGGGCATGATGGGCCAGCGCATGGCTGCGTCCCATATTGCCAAGACCTGCGACGACGACTCTCATTTCACGGCTCCTGATGTGATGCCCCGGATCAGCTGACGGGAAAAGATGACATAAAGCGCCAGCACCGGCAGGATCGCGAGGGAGAGGGCAGAGAGAACAGCGTTCCAGTCAGTCACGAATTGCCCGATGAACACCTGAGAGCCCAGAGTGAGCGTCTTGACCTCTTCGGAGGGGGCGAGGATCAGCGGGAACCACAGATCGTTCCAGATCGGGATCATGTTGAACACCGCAACCGTCGCCATGGCGGGCCGCACCAATGGCAGGACCAGGCGAAAGAAGATCGTGTATTCGCTCAGCCCGTCGATGCGGCCGGCGTTCTTGAGGTCATCACTGACCTGGCGCATGAACTCGCTCAGGATAAAGACGGCCAGCGGCAGGCCCTGTGCGGTGTAAACGAGGATCAGCGCCCAAAGCGTGTTCACGAGCCCGGTCTGCACCATCATTTCCAGGATCGCGACAGTGCCGATGCGGATCGGGATCATGATGCCAAGCGCCAGATAGAGGCCCATCAGCACATTGCCCTTGAACCGGTATTCCGCCAGCGCAAAGGCGGCCATGGCTCCGAAGAGCAGGATAAAGAACAGCGATCCCACGGTGACGATCATCGAGTTCTGGAAATAGAGGAAGAAATCTCCCTGCTTGAGGACCGTCTCATAGCCAATCAGCGAAAAACTGTCGGCGTCCGGCAGGGCCAGCGGCTCGCGAAAGATCGCCTTGCGGGTTTTGAAGCTGTTGATGACAATGACAAAGACCGGGAAGAGGGCGATCAGCGTATAGAGGATCAGGGCCCCATGCGCAGCAATCGTGTTGAGGCGGTTCTGACGGGCGGCGTTCATGGCTGTCTCCTCAGAACTGATAGCGGCGCATGCGGCTCTGGATGCCGAACAGATAGATGCAGACGCCGATCAGAATGATCCCGAACATGGCGGACGCAATGGCAGAGCCCATGTGTGGATCGCCCAGTTGCAGCTGAAAGCCAAAGAAGGTGCGATACATGAAGGTGCCAAGGATGTCGGTGGAAAAATCCGGCCCCGCAAGTGCGCCTTGCGCGGCGTAGATCAGGTCAAAGGCATTGAAATTGGCCACAAAGGTCAGGATCGAGATGATCCCGATCGAGGGTAGGATCAGCGGCAGCTTGATCTTCCAGAATGCGGCCAGCCCGGTGATCCCTTCGACCTCGGCGGCCTCGAGGATCTCGTCGGGGATCGACAGCAGGGCGGCGTAGATCAGCATCATCGGGATGCCGACAAACTGCCAGACAGAGACCAGCGACAGCGTGGTCAGGGCATAGGCTTCTTTGCCCAGCCAGGGCGCGTAAAGCGACTTGAGGCCGACGGCGTCCAGCATGCCCGGCGCAATGCCCCAGATCGGCGAAAGGATCAGTTTCCATGCGAACCCGACAATGACGAAAGACAGGATCGTCGGGATGAAGATGGCGGAACGGTAGAAGCTGGCAAAGCGCAGTTTCGGATGGCTGAGGATCGCGGCCAACGCGATGCCGATGGGGTTTTGCACAAGCATGTGGATGACAAAGAACCAGAAATTATTGCCAAGTGCGTTCCAGAACTGGGTCGACCAGACGCTGTCGCCAAACAGCGTGCGAAAGTTCTGCAGGCCAACGTAGACGCGTGTCTGGTCAACTTCGGTGAACAGCGACAGGCGCAATGTGTTGAACAGCGGAAAGATCATCACCGCGGTGTAGACCAGCACGGCGGGTGCCAGAAACACCACGATGTGCCATCTGAATTTCGGTTTTTTCGGATGATCGGTCATGTCTCTATCCTGCCGTAAAAGGCGCTTTTGACGGCTTGGCTGAGTGTGGGGTGGCCTGTGGGGGGCTGCCCCGGGATCCGCATGGGATCGGTCCGGGGCAGCCTGTCTTGCCTCTGTCAGGCTTACTTTTGCGGGTCGTACCAGCTGGCCAGACCCGTCTGCAGACGCGCGCCCGCCTCTTCGGGTGTTTCCGTGCCCTTGATCACGGCCACGGAGGCATTCCATGTCTCGTTCTCAAGGTTGGGCGTGCCCCGGGACAGAACCTGGTAGGTCGACCGGATCGTGCTCTCGCATTTGCCGCGCCAGGAAATGAATTCCTGCGCAAGGGGGTCTTCCAGCGTGACGGGGGCGGAGGACAGCGGGAAGAAGCCCGGCAGCGCATTCGCAAAGATCGTCGCGAATTCCGGCGAGCCGACCCACGACAAGAAGGTCTTGGCCGCTTCGGCGTTCTCGGTTGCCGCGTTCATGCCGATCCCGATATCGGTGTGGTCCGAGATGTAGCAGGTGTCACCGGCATTCTGCACCGGCGGGTAAAAGGCACCCATTTCGAAATCGGCCAGACCGTTGAAACCAGAGATTTCCCAGGAACCGGTGGGATAGATCGCGGCCCGGCCCAGCGTAAAGATGTTCTGGCTGTCAGGATAGGTTTGCGCCTCGTAGCCGTCGCCGAGATACTCCGCCCATTTTGCCAATTGGCGATACGGTGCAATCCAGGCCTCATCGGTCAGCTTCTGCTCGCCGGACAGCAATGCAAGGCGGCCTTCTTCGCCCTTCCAGTAGTTCGGCCCGATGTTGTTGTAGCCCATCGTGGCGGCTTCCCACTGGTCGTTGGTGCCCATGGCCATCGGGGTGTAGTTGCCGTCTTCCTTGATCTTTTCCAGCACGGCAAAGAAGTCTGCCTCGGTTGTCGGAACCTCGACACCCACTTCGGCAAAGGCTTCCTTGTTGTAGATGAATCCGTGGATCACCGAGGCCATCGGGACGCAATACTGCACCGAGGCGTCATCCGTGCTCCAGCCGGATTTGGCAACGGGGGAGAAGTTCGACATGCCGTCGAGATCGCTGATATCTGCCAGATGACCGGCCTCGAACAGCGCCAGAGAGGCGTCGAACGGGCGGCAGGTGATGATGTCGCCGGCCGAGCCTGCGTCCAGCTTGGAGTTCAGCACCGCGTTGTATTCAGCCGGGGCAGAGGGGGTGAAATTCAGCTTGATGCCGGGGTGCGCGGCCTCGAAGGCCGGGATGATCTGGTCCTGCCAGATCGACAGGTCATCGTTGCGCCAGCTTTCGATGGTCAGCGTGACGTCCTGGGCGCTGGCGGCGCCCGCGATCAGTGTCGATGCCAGCATGGCGCCGATCAGTTTGGTATGTTTCATGGTAGTCTCCCTTATGGTTCGATTGTGTTCTGGTTGGTTGAAAGATCCCGAAGGCAGGGGCCAAGGTGCCCGCTGTGCGCGGCGAGGCTTTTGCGGGCAGCGTCAAGCGGGCTGCCCGAGGCGACAAGAATGGCGGTTTTGACATCGCCACCGGCCTGCGCCAGTGCCGCTTCGGCCTGTGCGGTGGGAACGCCTGCGATGCGTGTGACGATCCCCGCGGCGCGCCTGACCAGCTTGGCGTTGTCGGCGATGACGTTGACCATCAGGCCCTGAAAGACATGGCCCAGCTTGATCCCCATGAGCGAAGACATCAGGTTCAGCGCGGCCTTTTGCGCCGTTCCTGCCCCCAGCCTTGTGGAGCCGGCAATGACTTCGGGCGGGGTTTCGAGGCAGATCGCAATGTCCGCCAGATCCAGCAGCGGCGTGCGTGGGTTGTTGGCTATCGCGATGATCTGTGCGCCCTTCGCCTTCGCGGCTGCCGCGATGGCAAGCGTGAAGGGCGTGGTGCCGCTGGCGCTCAGCGCGATCACGACATCCCCGGGTGCGACGGTGTCGGCGAGGGTTTGTGCGGCTTTGGTGTCATCTTCGGTGTCGCCCGGCATGCGTCCGTCCACAGGCACGCCGCCTGCCATGTGGATTTGGATGGCATCGGCGGGAATGCCAAATGTGCCGGTCAACTCAGAGGCATCCGCGAGGGCCATCAAACCCGAAGTGCCAGCCGCCACGTATAACAGGGCGCCGCCGCCGCGAATGGCACTGGCCATGATCTCTGCCCCGTCTGCGATGCTGGATTTCGCGTGGTTGACGGTCGCCAGGGCTGCCTGTTGCCCCGCGACAAAGCGGGCTGCAGCCTCGTGCATCGGCAAGGCGTCAATGGCGGCGCCCTCGGGCTGTGTTTCGGTGGTTGATGGCAGCATTCGAATCTCCTTCTCAAGTCTAATACCTTTTAGATACCTATTGTCTACCTTTTTCCACGACGTCAGGTGTTGACGGTGAAAGAAAGACCAATAACCCTGCTATCTGGTGAAATGGGTCTATCTTTTGCTCAATAGGTATTATAAGGGTATGCATATGAGTGAATTGGCACATAGCGTCATCATAGCGGTAGACGGGGGCGGCACGGGGTGCCGCGCTGCCATTGGCACGCCCTCTGACGGGATCCTGGCGCGTGCCGAAGGGGGCGCTGCGAATGCCACTTCGGACCCGGAGCTGGCAATCCGGAACATCACTGACACGGTAAGTGCCGCGGCGCAGCGGGCTGGTGTGACTGCGGATGCGCTGACCGGTGCTGTTGCTCATCTGGGGCTCGCGGGCGTCATGACGCCCGAGGACAGTGCGCGCATTGCCGCTGCTCTGCCGTTCCGGAATGCGGTCGTCACGGATGACTGCCCGACAACCGTCGCCGGAGCCTTGGGCGCGCAAGATGGATGTCTTCTGGCCGTCGGGACCGGTTCGATCGCGGCGCGCAAAGTGGGCGATGCGGTCACCTCCGTCGGTGGATGGGGCTTTCATGTGTCCGATCAGGCCTCCGGGGCATGGCTGGGTCGGGCCGGGCTGCAGCAGGTCCTGCTGTGTCACGATGGCCTGGTTGATCACACCGCAGCAACCCGCGCGCTGTTCGCCGAATTCGATGGCGATCCGAACGCGATTGTCGCTTTCAGCATGTCTGCTGCGCCCGGTGATTACGGGGCCTTTGCGCCGGTCATCGTCTCATGCGCCGCGGACGGGGACGTCTGGGCGCGCGCCACCCTGACCTCTGGCGCCGCGTATCTTGTGCAAAGCCTGAAGGCGCTTGGCTTTCGTGCCGGTGACGCCCTCTGTCTGACCGGTGGTCTTGGTCCGCAGTATGCGCCCTATCTGCCGCCGGATCTTTTGGCCAACCGTGTGGATCGCCTTGGCAGCGCGTTGGACGGGGCCTTTCAACTCGCAAGATCCAGAGTCGCACAGACGGTCGTGGCATCATGACCAGCATCACGGAGTTCCTGACCCCCAAAAGCTGGCTGCATCCCGATGGCGGCCCGCGCTACGTTCAGTTGCGCCGTCGTCTGAGCGAGGGGGTCGACAGGGGGCTTTTGAAGGCCGGCAGTTCGCTGCCGCCAGAACGCGAAATCGCTGCCATAACAGAGCTGTCCCGTGTGACCGTCCGCAAGGCCATCCAGGCCCTCGCAGAAGACGGCGTCATCGTGCAAAAGCAGGGGTCGGGTTCTTTCATTGCGTCTGACACACCGCAGATCGAGCAATCTCTGTCCCGGCTCACCTCCTTTAGCGAGGACATGTCGCGCCGTGGCATGGCCTCGGCCAGCGTCTGGCTGGAGCGCGGGGTGTTCATGCCGTCCCCGGACGAAGTGCTGGCCCTCGCGCTGTCACCGGACGATCAGGTGGCGCGGATTGCCCGGTTGCGCACCGCGGATGACAAACCCATGGCCATCGAACGGGCGTCGCTGTCGACGCGTATGTTGCCAAACCCGCTTTTGGTTGAAACCTCGTTGTACGAAGTGCTGGGGGAGGTGGGGTTGAGGCCGGTGCGGGCCTTGCAAAAGATCTCTGCCATCAATCTCGAAGAGACGAACGCCACGTTGCTCGAAGTGCCCACCGGCATGGCCGGGCTGCGGATCGAACGGACGTCTTACCTTGCGGATGGTCGCGTCGTTGAATTCACACAATCCATCTACCGTGGGGACGCCTACAATTTCGTAGCCGAGCTTCGCCTTGCCAAAGAGTAGGATCGCATGATGAGCCCCTCTCAGACCCAGATGCGCCGCGAGGTGCTGGAGATCCCCGTGGCGGCCAACCGGTTGCTGCAGAAGGGGGGCGATGATATCCGCCGCGCCGCTGATGCGATCCGGGCCCGGAACCCCGGATATATGGTCAGCGTGGCGCGCGGGTCGTCGGATCATGTGGCGACCTATCTGAAGTATGCATCCGAGCTGTTGATGGGCACGCCGATCGCCTCGATCGGGCCGTCGATCGCGTCGATCTACAAACGTGAACTGAACCTTGGCGGCAGCGTCAGCCTATCGGTTTCGCAATCGGGCAAAAGCCCGGACATCGTGGAAATGGCGCGCATGGCCCGCGTTGGCGGCGCTTTGTCGGTGGCGCTGACAAACAACCCGGAAAGTCCGCTGTCACGGGTCGCAGAGCACACGCTGAACTTGCATGCCGGTCCGGAAATCAGCGTTGCGGCAACGAAAACCTTTGTAAACTCGGCCATTGCGGGCATCTGGCTCTTGGCGGAATGGGCCGAGGACGCGGCCTTGTGCAGCAGCATCGCCGATCTGCCGACCGTTCTGGAACAGGCGGTGCAGACCGACTGGCCCGAGGCACGGGCGGCCTTGGCCGGGCGCGCGTCGATCTTTTGTCTTGGGCGCGGTCCGTCTTATGCGATCTCGAACGAGGCGGCGCTGAAATTCAAGGAAACCTGCCAGATCCACGCCGAATCCTATTCGTCGGCAGAGGTCCTGCATGGGCCGGTCTCCATCGTGGATGGCGGATTTCCGGTGATCGGCCTCGCCGCGCAGGACGAGGCCGAAGCGGCCCTCGCCACGGTGGCGGACGAGATCGCAGGCAAGGGGGCGACGGTCTTTGCCACCAGCAACAAGCTGAACAGGGCCACAAGACTGACGGCGCATCGAACGGGGCATCCGCTCACGGATCCGATCAGCCTGATCGCCAGCTTTTACGCCATGGTCGAACAGGTGGCGGCCACGCGCGGGATCAATCCCGACGCACCGAGGCATCTGAAGAAAGTGACTGAAACGGTATGACCGGCATCGCAAAAGCCTTTGTAGGGGCGCAGATCCACGACGGACAGGTCCTGCACAAGGGCTGCGCGCTTGTCGTGTCAGATGAGGGCGCGGTGAGCATTCGCGCCGACCGTGATGTCCCGCCGGAGTGTCCGAAAGAGCAGCTTCCGGGTGGGATGATCACACCGGGGTTTGTCGATCTGCAAGTCAACGGCGGCGGTGGGGTGATGTTCAATGATGACCCCAGCGTGGAAACGCTCCGGCTTATGGCCGAGGCGCATGCCACCACTGGAACCACCGCGCTTTTGCCGACATTGATCACGGACGTGCCGGACCGGACCCGGTCTGCGATCGCTGCAGTCGAACAAGCGCTTGCTGAACGGGTCGAGGGGATCATCGGCCTTCATCTCGAGGGGCCGCATCTGTCTGTCGCGCGCAAAGGGGCGCATGACGCGGCGCTGATCCGTTCGATGACCGACGAGGACTTGCGCGTGGTGTTGAAGGCCGCCGAAAGCGTGCCGAACGTGATGATGACAGTGGCCCCTGAGAACACGAGGCTGGATCAGATCAAGACCATGTCAGACGCAGGGGTCATCGTATCCCTTGGCCATACGGATGCCGACTATGCCACTTGCCTCGCCTGTTTCGACGCAGGTGCGCGCTGTGTCACGCATCTGTTCAACGCCATGAGCCAATTGGGCAACCGCGCGCCCGGTCTGGTCGGGGCGACCCTAGCGCGCGATGATGTTTATGCCGGCCTCATCGCGGATGGACACCACGTCCACCCGGCGACCATTCGCATTGCTCTTGGTGCCAAACCCCGCTCTGACCGCGTGTTTCTTGTGACTGACGCCATGGCGACGGCGGGGTCAGAGATTGACAGCTTTGAAATCGGTGGGCGCAAGGTGCTGCGGAAAGACCAGCGTCTGACACTGGCGGATGGCACGCTTGCCGGGGCGGATCTGGAGATGTCTCAGGCCC
>JBELMB010000224.1:0-8156 GCA_042088665.1 Sagittula sp. | reverse complement strand
AACGTCGACGGCCATCTCGGCCAGGGTCTTTGGGCTGGGTGCTTGCATCTGGGCCTCACGGTGGCGAAATCTTTCAAAGATTTCGGGCCGTTTTCTTTGAAAGAAAACGGCTCCGCAAGGGTCACAGCGCGCGGGCGGCTTCCAGCACGGCCTCGGCGTGGCCGGGGACCTTGACCTTGCGCCACGCCTTGGCGATGCGGCCTTCGGCGTCGATCAGGAAAGTCGCGCGCTCGATCCCCATGTATGTCTTTCCATACATGGACTTTTCCTTCCAGACATCGAATGCCTCGCAGACGTCATGCTCCGCATCCGAGAGCAACGGCACGGTCAGCTCGCGCTTGGCCATGAATTTTTCATGCTTGGCGATGGTGTCCTTGGAAATGCCGAACACCTTGACCCCCAATCCATCAAAAGTCTCCTTCAGGGCGCTGAAGGCCTGGTTTTCCTTGGTGCAGCCGCTGGTGTCGTCGCGCGGGTAGAAAAACAGCACAACCGGGTTGCCCCGAAGAGCCGCGAGGCTGACCTCGCCATCGGTGGAGGGCAACTGAAAATCAGGTGCAAGATCAAGCGTGGTGTCGGACATGCGTGTCTCCTGTCGTGAAAGCCGTTATAAGGCCGCCATGCCGGGGCAAATCACCCGGCCCGCCCTTCCAGTTAACGCGCCGAGGCCCCGCTTCCAGTGACTGAGACGCAAGAGACTGCACCGCGCGCCGCCCCGCCTCCGGATGACCCCGGATCCAGCGCCCGCAGGCGCCGTTGGCCGTACCGCGTTGCTGCGGCGTTTGCCGTGCTTGTCGCAGGCCTGGCGGCGGGCCTCTATGCCGCGCTTGACCGCCCGGTGAATGCGCCCCCCTGGGTGCGGGAAAAGATCGAGGCCCGGCTGGCAGAAGCGCTGCCCGGGATCTCCGTGGATTTTGGCCGCGTCAGCCTTCTGGTGCAGCGCAGCGGGCTGGCGCGTGTGATCCTGTGGGACGTTGAGATCCGCAATGCACAGGGCGGTCTTGTGGCGCAGCTCTCGGATATCGAGGCGGGGCTGTCGCCTGCGGCGCTGCTGACGGGCAAGGTCGCCCTGCGCGAGGCGCAGGTGTCCGGCGCGTTCCTGACGTTGCAGCGTGACCGGGATGGCAAGATCGGGCTGGCCTTGGGCGATGCCTTTGCCGATGGGGCAGACGTGCCGGATCTTGCGACAATGATTGCCAGGGTCGACGCCGTCGCCCTTGATCCGCGCCTCTCCGGGTTGCGCCTTTTTGATGCGGATGCACTGACCATTCGGTACGAAGACCGCCGGGCTCTGCGCGGGTGGACTGCAGATGGCGGGCGGGTGCGGCTGACGCGCGAGGCGGGGCGGCTGAAACTGACGGCGGATGTGGCCCTGCTGAGCGGCGGGGACGGGGTCGCCACCCTCGAAGTCGCGGCCGAAAGCCCCATCGGCCAGCCGGATCTCGCGTTCGGCGTGACCCTGCACGATCTCGCGTCGAGCGATATCGCAACCCAAAGTCCCGCACTGACGTGGCTGGAGGCGCTGGACGCGCCGATTTCCGGTTCTCTGCGCTCTGCCTTCGATGCAGAGGGCACCCTTGGAGAGATGTTTGCCACGCTCGAGATCGGCACCGGCGTGCTGCAGCCGCGCCGGGAAACGCGGCCAATCCCCTTTGACAGCGTCGCCACCACGTTCCGCTATGCGCCCGAAGCCGGTCTGCTGTCCTTCGACGGGATCAGCGTGGTCTCTCCGCTGGGCAAGGTCGAGGCCAGTGGCACGGCACAACTGGACAGCGCGTCAGGGAATTTGCCCACCGGGATGACCGGGCAGTTTGTGTTTGACGGTGTCAGCCTTGCAGAAGGCACCGTGCTGGAGCGGCCGCTGGATCTGATCGGCGCGCAAGTGGCGTTCAAACTGGGGTTGGCGCCGTTTCGCGTGGACCTCGGTGAACTGCGGATCACCGACCCGGAATTCCCGGTCAGCGCCTCGGGTCAGTTGCAGGCCGGTGACAATGGCTGGGCGCTGGCGCTGGATCTCCGCGTGGCGGAGACAAACCCAAGGCAGGTGCTCAGCTTCTGGCCCAGGGATCTCGCACCGGAAACCCGTCGATGGGTGGGGGGGCACGTGAAGGAAGGGCGCATCCTTGACGCCGTCATCGGCGTGCGCGCCAAACAAGACACGCGGCCCGACCTGTTTTTCGACATGTCCTTCGACGCCGCGCATGTCGACTATAGTGTCGATCTGCCGGCAATCACCCAGGGAAAGGGACGTCTCGCGATCCACCAAGGCCGGTTGGGGCTGCGCGTCGACGAGGGATTGATCGATATGGGGGGGGGCGGGGCGGTGGATCTGACCGGGTCCGCCTTCATCATCCCGAACCTGCGGCAGGACCCGCCTCTGGCAGAGATCCGGCTGGACGCCCGGGGGCCGCTGAAGGCCTTCCTGAGTTATCTCGACAACGACAGCTGGCAGCTGCTCAGGCGTCAGGGCAAGGATGCGGACATGGCGACCGGCCATGCGGAGGCGCGCGGGCGCATGCTGTTGCCGCTCAAGCGCAACCTGCGCTTGGCCGATATACGTATGGAGTTCGACGGGCGCATCGACGATGTCGAGAGTTTCGGCACCGTTCCCGACCGTCGCCTGACGGCGCAAACCCTTGACGTGGCGTTGAACAACAAACAGCTGGAGATCACCGGCGCTGCCGAAGTGGACGCAGTCCCGGTCGAGGGGCGCTTTGTTCTGCCGTTCGACAACCGCCCCAGCCGCGTTTCGGCGCAGGTCACCCTGACACCGCAGGGGCTTGAGAATTTCGGCATTGCGCTGCCCGAGGGCATGGTCCGGGGCACGGGCCGGGGCGATCTGGACATCGAGATCCCGGATGGGGCGCCCCCGCGCTTTGCGCTTGAGACGGATCTTGCCGGGCTCGCCCTGTCGATCCCACAGATCGGATGGAGCCTGCCCGCGAGCGCAAGGGGGCGCTTTGACATAACGGGGCGGCTGCGCGATCCGGTCGAGATCGGAGAACTGCGTCTCAGCGGCAATGGTTTGCAGGCCGAGGGGCAGTTGGTGCTGGGCGCAGGCAACAGCTTTGATCGGCTGGAGCTTGTGCGGCTGCGTGTGGCGGACTGGATGAATGTGACCGGCCGACTGCGCGGACGCGGCGATTCTCCCCCTCGGGTCGAGATCACGTCCGGCGAAGTGGACCTGCGCAAGGCGCCGTTTGGCGCTGGGGGCCCGGAAGAAGACGCGGCAGGGGGCGGATCGCCACTGGCGCTGAACCTCGGCGCCTTGCAGGTCACGGACAGCATCGTGCTGGAACAATTCCGCGGCGACTTCGTCAACAACCGCGGACTCGAAGGCCGCTTCGAGGCGCTTCTCGGCGGCGGGGCGCAAGTCTCTGGTCAGGTGATTCCACAGCCCTCGGGCAGTGCCTTTCGGATCACGGGTGAGGACGCCGGGGACATCCTGCGCGACGCGGACATGCTCAAGACCGTGCAGGACGGGACCTTCCGCATGGATCTGGCTCCTGTCGGCGGCCAGCCGGGCAGCTTTGACGGCTTTCTCGAAATCAAGGGCACGCGCCTGCAAAAGGCCCCGGCCATTGCCTCGCTTCTGGATGCGGTCAGCATCGTGGGGTTGCTGGATCAGCTTAACGGTCCAGGTGTCTTCTTTTCCGACGTCGAGGCGCGATTCCGTCTGACGCCCAGTCGCGTGGTCATCTCGCGGTCCAGCGCGGTCGGCCCCTCGATGGGAATTTCCATGGATGGGTACTATGATCTCGAACGCGAAGAGATGGACATGCAGGGCGTTCTCTCGCCGATCTATGTGGTGAACGCGATCGGGCGGCTGATATCGCGACAGGGGGAGGGGTTGATCGGGTTCAACTTCAACCTGCGTGGCACGGTTGCATCGCCGCGCGTGGCGGTGAACCCGCTTTCCATCTTTACGCCGGGCATGTTCCGCGACATTTTCCGGCGTCCGCCGCCGCGCCTGTCGCAATAACACGGGTCGGGCGTTTGCCGTCTGCCTGGTTCACGGCTTGTCCGTGGCAGGGCTTTGCCATCCAGAGAGCGCACCATGCAGCTGAGCGATTTCGACTTCGATCTTCCTTCCGACCTGATCGCCACGCGGCCTGCGCGGCCTCGGTCCTCGGCGCGGATGCTGGTGGCGCAGGGGGGCGCGATCACCGACACTCAGGTGAACAGGCTGCCCGATTGGCTGCGGCCCGGCGATCGGTTGGTGCTGAATGACACAAAGGTCATCCCGGCCCGCCTGACCGGGCTGCGCCGCCGCTCCGGCCCGGAAGGTCCCAGCGAAGCACGCATAGAGGTCACGCTGCTGGAGCCGCAGGCCAGTGGGGTCTGGAGCGCGCTCTTGAAGCCGTTGAAAAAGGTGCGTGAAGGGGAAGAGGTGATTTTTTCCAACGGCTTGAGCGCCATACTTGAGGCAAAATATGAAGGGCGAGGCAGCCTGCGTTTCAATCTTGATGGTGAGGCGTTCGACGAGGCCTTGAACGGGGCTGGCGCCATGCCCCTGCCGCCTTACATCGCGGCCAAACGCGCGGCGGATGCGCAGGACCGACAGGACTACCAGACGGTCTGGGCACGGCATGCAGGTGCGGTTGCTGCGCCGACCGCCTCCCTGCATTTCGACGCGCCCTTGCTGGACGCGCTGGCGACCCGGGGGGTGACCTTCAGCCATGTGACCCTGCACGTCGGCGCGGGCACCTTCCTGCCGGTCAAGGTCGAGGACGTGACCCGCCACAGGATGCATGGCGAATGGGGGCAAGTGACGCCCACTGCCGCCGAAGAGATCGCGGCGACCCGCGCGGCAGGCGGGCGGGTGATCCCGGTTGGGACCACGGCGCTTCGACTGATCGAGACGGCGGCGCAGGGTGGCGAAATCGCGCCGTTTGAAGGCGTGACCGAGATCTTCATCTACCCCGGCTTCACCTTTCGCGTGGCCGATGCCCTGATGACGAATTTTCACTTGCCGAAATCGACCCTGATGATGCTCGTCTCGGCGCTGATGGGACCGGAGGAGATCCGCGCGATCTATGCGCATGCGGTTGCGCAGGAGTACCGTTTCTTTTCCTACGGCGACGCCTCGCTGCTGATCCCGGACAGAGGTCAGCGCCCCGGCTGAACGGTCTTTTCGCGACATGGTTTTGCCCCTCCGGTCGCGGCTGTGCGTGCAGGGACTTGCGCATCTGGTCAGGGAGGGGAAAAAGGTATTCTCACAAGGAGACAGCCATGTTGAACGTGATTAGCAACTCTTGGGCGCTGCTTTTGGGGATGTTCCTCTTGATGGTCGGCAACGGTCTGCAGGGCTCTCTTTTGGGGGTGCGCGGCGCAGAGGCCGGGTTTTCGGCCCTTGTCCTTTCCGTGGTGATGTCGGCCTACTTCGTCGGCTTCCTGTTTGCCTCGCGCATGGTGCCCGGCATGATCCGGCGGGTGGGCCATGTGCGCGTCTTTGCGGCACTGGGCAGCCTTGTGTCCGCGATCCTGATCCTGTTTCCCGCGCTGCAGGACCCGATTGCCTGGACCATCGGGCGGATGCTGATCGGCTTTTGCTTTTGCGGCGTGTACGTCACGGCGGAGAGTTGGCTGAACAACACCGCCACGAACGAGACGCGTGGCCAGACCCTTTCCGCCTATATGATCATGCAGATGGCGGGCATCATCGCGGCGCAGGGCCTGCTGGTCGTTCCGGATTCCAGCGGTTTCCTGCTTTTCGTGATTCCAAGTGTGCTTGTTTCGATCTCGTTTGCGCCAATCCTGCTGTCTATTTCACCAACGCCTTCGTTCGAATCCACGAAGCCGATGACGCTGCGTGAGCTTTACGCGGTCTCACCGCTGGGAATGGTCGGGATTTTTCTGCTGGGCGGCGTGTTTGCAGCGCAGTTCGGCATGGCGGCGGTCTATGCGACCGAGATCGGGCTGAGCATCGGGGCGATCTCGATCTTTATCGCCTCGTTTTACGTCGGTGCGCTGGTGTTGCAATATCCGCTGGGCTGGGTTTCGGACCGGATGGATCGCCGTCTCCTGATCATGATCGTGGCGGCAGGCGGGGCGGCTGCGGCGTCCATTGCAGTGGCATTCGGCGGCGTGTTCTGGGTGCTGGTGGGGGCGGCATTTGTTGTCGGCGGATGCTCCAACCCTCTGTATTCCCTTCTGATTGCCTACACGAATGACTTTCTGGACCCCGATGACATGGCCTCTGCCTCGGCGGGATTGCTGTTCATCAACGGGCTTGGTGCCATCGCCGGCCCGCTGGTGATCGGCTGGGTCATGGCTGTGGTGGGGCCGCCGGGGTTCTTCATGCTGATCACGGCGCTTCTGGCGGCGATGGCGCTTTATGCGGCGTTCCGGATGACCCAGCGGGCCGCGCCCGCGGTGGAAGACACCGGCGCCTACGCGCCCATCAGCCCCGCGGCCACGCCGGTCGCCGTGGAGGTCGCGCAGGAGTACTTTATCGATCAGGCAGAAGAGGCCGTGGAGTGACCGGCAAAGCTTTGCCGACATGTCGGAAAGTGACAGGATTTGTGATTGGGATTGCGGAGCAGGTCCTATGTAACTGTTGATTGGATGGGAATTGCGGGTGCTAGGAGGACGATATGACGCCTGAAGACATACTGGCGTTCTGGCTGGACGAGGTTGGGCCGGACGGATGGTACAAATCGGACGAGGCGCTGGATGACGAGATCCGCGCCCGGTTCGAAGGGGCCTGGGAGGGCCTGATGGAGGGCAAATACGCCCTTTGGTTGACCTACCCTTCGGGCGTCTTGGCCTATATCATTTTGGCGGACCAGTTTTCGCGCAACATGTTCCGCGGTACGGCAAAGGCCTTTGCCTCTGACCGGGTGGCCGTGGCGGCCTGCAAGCAGGCGATCCATCGGGGCTGGGACCTGAAGATCGACGAGATGCCGCGCCAGTTTTTCTATCTGCCCCTGATGCATTCCGAGAACCTTGGCGATCAGGACCGCTGCGTCCGGCTGATGAAGGAGCGGTTGAGCGTGGTTGGTGCCAAGAACCTGTTGCACGCGCAGGTGCACCGCGAAGTGATCCGCCAGTTCGGCCGGTTTCCGTATCGCAACGACGCGCTGTCGCGGACGTCAAGCGCGGCGGAACTGGCTTATCAGGTTCAGGGTGGATATGGCGCGACCCTGCGGGCGATCGAGGAAGAGAGCGCCGTCGCGTAACGCGATGCGCGAGGGGCGCGGGGTCAACCCCGCGCAACTTGCCGGCCTGATTGGGGGCGGCCGTCGTGTCGCCCGCCCCGTGGTCCGAAAACCGGTTGGGCCTGCGGATGATCCGGTCTAGCCTGCCTGCAGAACTGCGGGGAGGCGTTACAAATGGCATCAGAACGGTTTGATATGGTGGTCGTCGGCGCCGGGCCCGGGGGCTATGTTGCCGCGATCCGCGGGGCGCAACTGGGCCTCAAGGTGGCGGTGGTCGAGCGCACGCATCTGGGAGGCATCTGTCTGAACTGGGGCTGCATTCCGACGAAAGCCATGTTGCGCTCCGCAGAGGTCTATCACCTGATGCAGCGCGCTGCCGAGTTCGGGCTGAGCGCCGAGGGCGTTGGCTATGATCTGGCGGCCGTCGTGGCGCGGTCGCGGGCCGTGGCCCGCAAACTCAACATGGGTGTCGGGCACCTTCTCAAGAAGAACAAGGTGACTGTTGTCATGGGGGAGGCGCGTCTCTTCGGGGCCGGACGTGTGCAGGTGGCGACCGGCGAAGGCACGCGCCTGCTGGAGGCACCGCAGATCGTTCTGGCGACGGGTGCGCGCGCACGCGAACTGCCGGGTCTGGAAGCGGATGGCAAGCGGGTCTGGACCTACAAGCACGCGCTGCAGCCGCCCGCGATGCCGAAGCGTCTTCTGGTGATCGGATCTGGTGCCATCGGAATGGAATTCGCAAGCTTTTACAATGCGCTCGGGGCCGAAGTTACAGTGGTCGAAGTGGTTGACCGCATCTTGCCCGCGGAGGACGCCGAAATCAGCGCGTTTGCCCGCGGTCAGTTTGCAAAACAGGGCATGACATTGCTCGAAAACGCCAGGGTTGCGCATTTGGAGCGCGGCCATGACCGCGTCGTCGCGCATGTGGAGAAATCTGGGGAAAAGATAAAAATAGACATCGATACGGTGATTTCGGCTGTGGGTATCGTTGGAAAT
>JBELMB010000223.1:0-8183 GCA_042088665.1 Sagittula sp. | reverse complement strand
GTTGGCGGGCACAGAGATCGTCTCGTAGGGCGTCCCTTCGAGTTGGACGCGCAGAAACTCATTGCCTTTGAGCGTGATCCGGAAAGGCCGGTCTTCGCCGTGTTTGTTCAACAGGCGCAGGTCGTAAGTGTTCCGGATGGACCCGTCGGACAGCTTGACAAACGTTGGGTTGCGCACAGGCGCCACGGTCATTTCGATCTCGGGCCGGATGAACAGGGCAAACACCAGCCCGATCCCGACAAGCGACCAAAGCGTCGTGTACATCATTGTTCGCGCTCGGAAAACATGCTGCCAGATCGGGCGAGGGGGGCCGCCTGCGCGTTCGCGCGGTTCGTCCGAAAGTGCCAGATAATCCACGAGGCCCCTCGGTTTGCCGACCTTGGACATGATCTCGTCGCAGGCATCGATGCACAACCCGCAGGTGATGCATTCCATTTGCTGGCCGTCGCGGATGTCGATGCCCATCGGGCAGACGTTCACGCAAGCCATGCAATCGATGCAGTCGCCAAGCGCCTCCGCGCCTTCGGCCTTGCGATGCTTGCCGCGTGGCTCTCCGCGCCAGTCGCGGTAGCCGATGGTGAGCGTTTCCTCGTCCATCATGGCGGCCTGGATGCGCGGCCAGGGGCAGGCATAGATGCAGATCTGCTCGCGTGCGAAGCCGCCAAAGAAAAAGGTTGTCAGCGTCAGGATCAGGACCGTCGTATAGGCCGCCGGATGCGCCTGAAGCGTCACCAGATCAACGGCCAGTTGCGGAACGTCGGCAAAGTAAAAGACCCAGGCCCCGCCCGTCGCCAACCCGATCAAAAGCCAGGCGGTCCATTTGGTCATCGTCAGGCGCGCCTTGCGAAAGTCGAGTTTTTTCTGCCGGTGCAGGCGCAGGCGCGCGTTGCGGTCGCCTTCGATCCAGCGTTCCACGAGGATGTAAAGATCGGTCCAGACGGTTTGCGGGCAGGCATAGCCGCACCAGACCCGTCCCAAGGCGGACGTAAACAGAAACAGTCCCAGCCCGGCCATGATCAGCAACCCGGCAACAAAGTAGAACTCGTGTGGCCAGATCTCGATCCAGAAAAAGAAGAACCGGCGGTTGGCCAGATCGACCAGAACCGCTTGATCCGGCAGGGCCGGGCCGCGATCCCAGCGAATCCATGGTGTGATGTAGTAGATCCCCAGGGTCAGGATCATCAGGATCCATTTGAGCGTGCGAAAATCGCCCTTTACGCGGCGCGGGAAGATGGGTTCGCGGCCCGCATAAAGCGACTGGTCGGGTGGGTTGCTGTCGGACACGTCGGAATCGCTCCGTAAAGTGAAGTTCTTGACGTGCGTTTTCACAGGTTGGCAGGAGGAGAACCTTGACCTGCATCAATTACTGAATCTGTGACCTAGCTTTTTGCGGCCTCGCGGCGGATCCAGGTCAGAAAAGCCTTCAGCGGGGGTCGGGGAATGCCCGGGCGTGTGACGGCATGATAGCCTTTGACCTCCGGATCCTGAAACAGGACTCGCAGGCGGCCTGCGGCGATGTCACTTTCCACGAAGACGCGCGCAGCACTTGTGACCCCTTGACCCTGGCGCGCTGCTTCCAGCAAGAGATGGCCGGGCAGGGCGGTCAGACCAACGCCCTTGTCGGGGCCAAGCCCGCGTTTTGCCAGCCAATCGGTCGCTTCGTTGGTGCCCAGTTCCTGCAGCCAAGGGTAGCGGGTCAGGTCCGCCGGGTCCGTGATCGCGAGATCGCCAACAAGGCTGCGCGCGGCGACGACAACAATCGGAGAGGCGACGATCAGCGAGCTGTCGTATCCCGGCCAGTTGCCGTCCCCGTATCGCAGTGCGATGTCTGTGCCACCGGGTTCCAGCGGGCGCAGTTCTGCGGTGGGGTCCAGCCGAAGATGGATATCCGGGTGCAGGGCGCGAAACCGGGCAAGGCGTGGCATCAGCCAGCCGCTTGCAAAGGACGGCGTGGTCGAGATGTCCAACGGGCGAAGCGCTTCGCGTTCTGTCAGCCCGTCAAGCACGCGCTCCATCGTTTCGAACCCTGAAAGCAGAGCCTGCGCAAGTTCTGCGCCCTCCGGTGTCAGGCGAAGCCGCCGGCCACTCCGGTCCAGCAGGGCGACCGCGGTATGGGTTTCCAGGGCCCGCAACTGTTGGCTGATTGCGGCATGGCTGACATTCAGCGCCGCGCCTGCGGCGGACAGATTGCCATGTTCTGCAAAGGCGGCAAAGGCGCGCAAGGTCGAAAGGGGCGGAAGCTGCGTCCACTTCATGCTTAAGCTCAGCTTACATATGGAAACTATTGCTGGCTCGCATGTTCTGGGGGTTGCGGTCAAGATCCAAGGCACCACCACAGTTTTGGAGACCGAAATGTTTCACATTCTTGCCCGCAGCTTCGCCATCGCCTCGCGTCAGACCCATCACAGACAAGAGCCCCTGCCCAAGTTGAGCTGGCTGCAGGAAGATCTTCCTTTCCGGCGACATGCCGGTGTTCGGAGGGGATATGATGATTGATCCTGTTGTCTTTGTTCCGGCCCTGTACTGGGCACGCCCAAAATCACGTTCGGCCGCAGCGGGCGAACGTTGGGGGAAACCGCGGGCAAAGCGGGATTGCCGCTGACGCAAAAGGACAGAAAACCGAAAACGGCGCCGGAGACCCAAGGAAACGCGCGAACAGGACTGGGCTCCGGCGCCATGTAACCCAGCCTAACAGCCAGGTGTTGTGCTGAACAGAAGGGAGGGCCTCTGTCCTTGGGTTTTAGACTAGCTGGAAAGCCAATGCCCTTCTTTGATCTGCGTCAAATCGCGAGCTTTTGTGCAAGTCGATGCGCATCAGTTTCGAGATGCGTATTGGGCAGGTCGGCCTCGGCCGGTGCAATGGGCGACATTGTCCGATTGCTGGTCACCTGATTGCGACCGTTGTTCTTGGATGCGTAAAGCGCAATGTCCGCGCATTTGAGCCAGGCTTCGCGTGTCGAAAGATCCGGATCCAGTTCGGCCACGCCAAAGCTTGCCGTCAGGCAGGGCAGACCTTTGCCACGATCTGGTGGATCGGCCAGCTTTTGACGCATTTGCTCTGCCATGATGCCTGCGCTTTCGGCGCAGGAACCGGGCAGGATCACGGCGAATTCCTCGCCGCCAACGCGGAACAGCTTGCGGTTCGGGCCGATGACGGCCTGCGTCTGTCGGGCGATGTCCGCGAGCACGCGGTCGCCCATGTCATGGCCGTAGTCGTCGTTGATCGACTTGAAGTGATCTATGTCGAACAGGATCAGGCTGGCCGTCGCATCGTTGCGGCGTACCGTGTTGAATACCGTTTCAAGGTCGTGGTGAAACTGGCGGTTGCTGCCTGCGCCGGTCAGCCAATCCTGCGTCGCGGCGCGTTGCAGCGCCTGCATCCGGCGGTCCTGCGCGACGTTTTGCGCGACAAAGCTTGCCATGGTTTCCGTCAATGCGCGTTCTGCCGTGGTGAACCTGCCCCGGGGCAGCGGGTTGACAAAGCTCAGCGTGCCAATCCGTTCCTCGGCGACGATGAGCGGGACACCGATATAGCAGCGTTGGCCAACATGGGGCAGCAGGGGATGCGTGCGCGGCGTGTCCATGCTGTTGATGTCGACAGGGACATCGCCCATGAGAGTCGTCAGGCAATCGCTGTCCTTCAGCGAGAACCGGGTGCCGGAGGGGACCTGTGCAAGGGTCGATTTGGCTTGCAAGACTGTCATCGTATCGTCGCGTGCGATGCCGACCAAGCCGACCGGCATGCCCAGAAATTCACAGGCGAGGGACAGAACGGCGTCGTTCTTTTCTGCACTTGTCAACTTTTGGTCGAGCGCCAGCCGAAACAGTTTTTCCTTGCACCGGGTGATGCGGTTTTCGTCGCTCTTGTCGCGTATGATCTTGGCGTGTCCGATCAACGTGCCATCATGTGTTTGAAGCGTCCACCCGGTGGTTTCCGTTTCGATGACCACGCCGTCCTTGCACAGGTAGTTCATGGGATAGCTGTGATCACCTGACACCGGCGTATTGCCAAGCAGACAATCGCCCGCCATCCGGAAATCCTCGCTTTCGGTGTAGAGGTGCTCGATGCTCCTGCCCTCAAGCTCCATGAGGTCAAAGCCGGTCAAACGCTCGAACGGGGCGTTGCACCAAAGCACATCCCGATCCTGATCAGTCACGACGATTGCATCTTGCGACGACCGAAAGATCGATTCGACCGTCGTTCTGTCGGCGCAAGGCATGACGCAGCTATAGCTGTGACTGTTTTCCATTTTACACTACTCGTTCCTGATCGCTCCCAAGATTTCGGCGAACAAAGTTGATTTTTGGTAAAGCTCTCGGAAATTTTTCCACAAGTAAACGCAACGCCCCCCGTTCCCGGGGAACGAGGGGCGCAACAGTTTCGGAAAACGCCGTTTCTATTCAGAAGCTTCGCCGCCGCCAAGCCCATGCACATAGGTCGCCACGGCGCGCACTTCTGCGTCGCTCAGACGGTCCGCCCATGCGGGCATCTGACCATACCGCGCGTTGAAAACGGTTTCATAAAGCGCGTCATAGTCGCCACCGTACAGCCAGATCGCATCGGCAAGATTGGGCGCGCCCTGCATCCGGTCACCGGTGCCGTCATCCATGTGGCAGGCCGCGCAATTGTCGGCGTAGATCTCGGCACCTGCGTCAACCAGCGCTGCGTCCTGAGGTGCGCCCGAAAGCGACATCACATAGTTCACGACAGCGGTAACGTCTTCTTTTTCAAGGAGTTCGTCCCGTCCAAAGGCCGGCATTTCGGACTGTCGCAGCCAGTCTTCGTCAGTGGCCTGCCGGATCCCCACCGAAATCGTGGTATGGATCTCTTCGATCGACCCACCCCAGAGCCAGTCGTCGTCCAGCAGGTTGGGATAGCCCGTGGCCCCGGCTGCCCCGGAGCCGTGACACTGCGCGCACCAGGTGCGGAACACGGCGGCCCCGGCATTGTTGGCATAGCCCAGCAGCTCTGCGTCATCGGCGATCGAGGCGAGTTCAACATTCGCCAGCTTGGTGTTGATGGCGCCGTTGGCGTCCTCGACGCGGGCGATGTCTTCGGCCACTTCTGCGCGCGTGGAAAACCCCAGAACGCCGGGTGTGGCGCCAGAGATCATCGGCCATGCCGGAAAGGCGATGGTGTAGCCGATGCCCCAGACAATCGTCGCGTAAAAGGTCCAGAGCCACCATTTGGGCAGCGGCTTGTTGTACTCTTGAATGCCGTCCCATTCATGGCCTGTCGTCTCGTAGTCGAGATCGTCGTTCTTCTTGTTGTCGCTCATCTCTTGAGGCTCCTTAATTCTCGGACCGATCCGCGGGCGCGGGTCTGTCGTCATGCCGGAAGGGGATGTTCGCGGTGTGGTCGTGGATCTCTCTGGATCCGGGCCGGAAGGCCCAGATCACGATGCCGATAAAGAAGCCGAACATCGCCAGAAGCGCCCAGCTGTCCGCCAGTTGCCGAAGCAAGGAATAGGTGTCCATTCTGTGCTCCTTCAGCGGCTGGCGTCTGGCGTGAAAGTGGAGAAATCCACAAGCGTGCCAAGCATTTGCAGGTAGGCAATCAGCGCATCCGCCTCTGAAACGCCGGGCTGGCCGTCAAAATTGCGGATGGACACGTTCTCGCCGTAGCGCTCCAGCAGACCGTCGTAGTCGCTGTCGGGATCGGCTTGCGCCATGAAGTCCAGCCCGGCCTCTTCGATCATCTCTTCCGAATAGGGCACGCCAACCATGCGATTGGTCGCCATGATGTCGCCGATGTGTTCAGCCGAGATCATCCCGCTGACCAGACCGGCCCCATCGTTCAGCATACGATTTTCGAGGTAGCCATACTTGGGCATGATCGATTCCGGCACCACCGATTGCGGACTGCGCAGGTGGTCGACGTGCCATTCATCGGAGTAGCGGCCACCGACGCGGGCAAGATCCGGCCCGGTGCGCTTTGACCCCCATTGGAACGGATGGTCGTACTGGCTTTCTGCCGCGAGGCTATAGTGGCCATAGCGTTCCACCTCGTCCCGCATTGGGCGCACCATCTGCGAGTGACAGACATAGCAGCCCTCTCGCAGGTAGATTTCCCGCCCGGCAAGCTCCAGCGGGGTGTAGGGGCGCATGCCGTCCACATCCTCGATGGTGTTTTCCAGATAGAACAGCGGTACGATCTGCACCAGGCCCCCGATGGTCACCACAAGGAAGGCAAAGATGGCCAGCAGAGTGACGTTTTTCTCGAGAACAGCGTGTTTGTTGAGAATGCTCATCTCCGGTCCCCTTTATTCGGCCGGCGTGGCATGGGCCGCTACGGTCCGGGGCTCTGCCGCCGGTGCCCGCTTTACGGTCATCCACAGGTTGTAGCACATGATCAGGGCGCCAGCGATGTACAGGAGGCCACCCAAGGCACGCACAACGTACATCGGGAACTTGGCTCCCACGGTGTCGGCAAAGGAGTTCACGAGGAAACCGTTGGCATCCACTTCGCGCCACATCAGGCCTTCCATGATGCCGGTGACCCACATGGACGCCGCGTAGAGAACGATGCCGATGGTCGCCAGCCAGAAGTGCCATGAGACCATGCTGAGCGAGTAGAGACGCGCGCGATTCCAAAGCTTTGGTGTCAGGAAGTAGAGACAGCCAAAGGTGATCATGCCGTTCCAGCCAAGCGCGCCAGAGTGCACGTGCCCGATTGTCCAGTCTGTGTAGTGGCTTAGCGAATTTACCGCACGGATTGACATCATCGGCCCTTCAAAGGTGGACATGCCGTAGAAGCCGAGCGAGATCACGAACATCCGCAACACGGGATCCGTGCGCAGCTTGTCCCATGCGCCCGAAAGCGTCATCAACCCGTTGATCATGCCGCCCCAGCTGGGCATCCACAGCACGATCGAGAACACCATGCCAAGGGTCGAGGCCCAATCCGGCAAGGCGGTGTAGTGCAAGTGGTGCGGGCCGGCCCAGATATACAGAAAGATCAGCGCCCAGAAGTGAATGATCGACAGCTTGTAGCTGAAAACCGGGCGTTCGGCCTGCTTGGGCACAAAGTAGTACATCATGCCCAGAAAGCCTGCCGTCAGAAAGAAGCCCACGGCGTTGTGGCCGTACCACCACTGGGTCATGGCGTCCTGCACACCGGAAAAGACCTGCACGGATTTCGACCCGAAGATCGACACCGGGATCGCGAGGTTGTTGAAGACGTGCAGCATCGCGACGGTGAGGATGAACGACAAGAAGAACCAGTTGGCCACGTAGATGTGGGGTTCCTTGCGTCTCACGATGGTGCCGACAAACACGGCGAGATAGCCCAGCCAGACAAGTGTCAGCAGCCAGTCCACGTACCATTCCGGCTCGGCGTATTCCTTGCCATGCGTGGCGCCCAGAACGTAGCCGGTGGCGGCCAGAACGATCACCAACTGGTAGCCCCAGAACACGAACCAGGCCAGATCACCGCCCCAGAGACGCGCCGCCGATGTCCGCTGCACCACGTAGAGAGAGGTCGCCAACAGCGCATTGCCACCAAAGGCAAAGATCACCGCCGATGTGTGCAGCGGGCGCAGGCGGCCGAAATTCATATAGCCCTGGGCCCATTCGAAATTGAGCGCGGGAAAGGCCAGCTGTGCCGCGATGAAGGTTCCGGCCAGAAAACCGACAACGCCCCACAGCGCCGTCGCGACGACGCCGTAGCGGATCACGCCGTCCAGATATTGGGTTTCGTCAACGGGTTTGGCCGGTTCGTCGGTGTTCCGCAGCACGACCACGAACAGGATCGCTGCGATCACCATGATGGTGATCGCATTGACCAAGTAAGCCACATCCCGTGCGTAGTTGGCGGCAATCGCGGCGAAGATCGCGACCAGGCCAAGCACGATGAGCTTGAGGTAATTCATTTTTCTTCGTCCCTTCGTCTGATCCTCGCGATTCGCAAGATCGCGGGGCTCGGTTTTAGACTGGGACCCTCTTCACCCATTCCCGCCAAAGGGGGCTTTGATCTGCATCAATGGATTGCTGCGGATGGGTTGACCGGCATCAAGGTGCGACGATTGGCGCGGATGTAGCGTGATTCTCACAAAAGGAGGATTTGAGACATGGGCTTCAAGACCTTGTTAAGCGTTACAACGGACCGTGCGCTGCAGGCGCATACGCTGGAGAGCGCGATTGCCCTCGCCAGAGGACTTGATGCACATCTGGATGTGCTTTGC
>JBELMB010000222.1:0-8241 GCA_042088665.1 Sagittula sp. | reverse complement strand
GCAGCCCCCTCCTAAGGGGCAGGTTGCAGGTTCGAATCCTGCCGGGGTCGCCATTGTGTTCTTGACCTCGGTCCAAATCTGTTGACCACGACAAGGCGTTTGACCCAGCGCGCAAGCGACCGATCTTGTCGGGCCTCAAGGATCAGGGCGCCAGCCATTCTCCCGCCCATCCGTCCCCGGCGACAAAGCGCGCGCGGCGGTGGCGCGCGCCGAGGTCGAGCAGATCCAGCGCCTCCACATGGCAAAAGATGACCGCGAAGCGGGCCGGGTCGGCGGGTTTGTCATAGGCAAAGACCTCCGCGATTGGCTGACCGGGGGCGGGTTCCGTGCCGTAGGCCACACGCGATCCTGCGGGCACCTTGTCCCAGCGGTCTGCCACCTCCGCCCCGGTCCGGACCTCCGCCCGGGCGGTCACGCGGATCTGCAAATTCAGTTTGGGAAGCCAGACGTGCAACGCCGCATAGGGCGTCCGGAGCAGGGCCGCGATCTTGGGCGTGGAGCGGTCGGTGTGCATTTCGAGCAGCGCCGCGGCGCGGTCGGCCGCGCGCAGGACAACCGTGCGCGCTTCGGGGCGGCCTTCGGCAGAGACGGTGGCGAGGGTCGGCGTGCGCGCCGGTGAATGGCGGTCCGTCACCCCCTGTTCGAGCGCGTCCCAGCCCTGCGACAGCAGCCTCGCCAGATCGTTGGGGTCAGTCATAGCCTGTCATCTCCAGATAGCCGGTGCCGTCATGGCTGCCGGTGAGTGTGACCGGGCCCTCCCAGTACGGGATCGAGACACCCATCCAGGCCTGAGGGTTGACCGCCTCGACCGTCGCGTCGAGTCCTTTCGCGGGCAGTTGCACGCGCCAGCGCACCGGAACCACCCGACCGGCAACTTGTGCCGTGTCCAGCGGTGTCGCGGCAAACGCCCTATCGGGAAACGCCTGCGTTTCCCCCTCGGCGTCGATCCATGTGGCGGCGGTGTAGGGCGCGCCGTCCGTCTGGCGCAGTTGAAAGCCCATCAGTTTCGCGCCGCTTTCGAACGACAGCGAAAACCAGTCCCATCCCGACTGGTTGTCCGACAGCGGCTGGGAGGACCACTCCCGATCCAGCCAGGCCTCTCCTGTCACGGCAACAGGCCCGTCGGGCAGCGCCAATGTCCCTGAAATCCGGTAGAAAGGTTGCGAATAGTAGTAGCTGGCCTGGCCATCGCGGGATTTCACCGAGTACCCGTCCGCGCCGTGAAAAATCAGCGGCCCCTCCGCCTGAAGCGCCATGTCATAGCCAAAATCAGCGCCCTGCGCATGCAGGTCCAACTGGTCGAAATCAGGGCCTTCGAGGTGCCATTCGTCGATCCAGGCGCGGAAGGGCGCGGGCGTGACGCCGGCCTGTCCAATCCCGCCTCGGGCAAAGCGTTCGGTGGCAAAGTGGCGGTCCGGCGTCGTGACAGCCGCATGGGCGAACCAGATCTGTGCCGAGCGCCAGCCCGATGCCGCGGTGGCGCCGGACCCCTCGCCCGGGCGCAAGGCGGTGCGGAACAGGGTCCATTGCAGGCCGTAAGGCGTGCCATCGGCGCTGCGCAGGGTCGCGGTGAGATACCACCATTCGATCCGGTAGTCCGGATGCGGGCCGTGGTCCTGCGGAAAGCGGAACGCGGGCTCCGGCTTGGGCGTGGCGAATCCTTCGGTCGTGGTGCCCAACCCGGCAAAGCCCTGCGCGGTGGTCTGCGCAGGCATGAGCAGGGTCAGCATCAGGGGGATGGCGCGCAACAGGCAGGCGCTAACGTTCATGGGAAAACACCTTCAGCAATTGCGCGGGCGGCACCCGCATCAGCCGCAGCGCGGGCCAGCTTGCCGCCAGTCCCGCGGCCAGCAAGGTGTAAAGACCCAGCGCGGCGTATTCCGCGGGAAAGAGGAACATCGGCAATTGCCAGCCAAAGGCGGCCACGTTCACGATGGACAACAACACCCATGCCAGCGCCAGCCCCAGCGGCAGTGCGCAGGCAAAGACGAACAGCGCCAGCACAACCGCACGCAGCAGCTCCAGCCTCCCAAGTTTGCGCCGGGTCACGCCGAGGGCCCAGACCGGGGCGAGTTGAGGCACCCTCAGATCGGCGAGGGTGAGCAGGCTCATCAGCATGGCAAACCCGGCCACACCCAGCGTCAGCACATTCAGCGCGCCGGTCACGAGGAACGTGCGCTCGAACACATCCAGCGAGATCCGTTTCAGCGCGGCCTGGTCGATCATTGCGGTTTGCGACAGGCCGCTTGTCTCGGTGATCTGGGTGCGCAGCGCGCCGGGATCCTTTGTGCGGACGCCAAAGCGCAGCGCGGTGACCTCTGGGTGCAGGCTTTGGAACAAGGCTTCGGAGATCACGACCTGCCCCTGCGGATTGCCGTAGTCGCCGACCACCGCTGCGATGGGCAGATCGAGATCGGCGGCAATCTCCACCGCATCCCCGACCCAAAGCCCGGCGCGCCGCGCCAGTTGTTCGTTCACGACCACGGCCTCGCCGCGTTCAACCGCATCCCATGGTGCGGGCGTCTGAGCGAGAAAAACCCAAGAGTTTCGATAGGTCGGCCCGACACGCACCCCAAAGAGGCGTGCGGGTTGACCGGCGAGCGTGGCCGGTGTGGCGGTCAGCGGCAGGGTTTCCAGATCGCGGTCGCGCAGAAACTGTTCCAGCGCGGCCGCCTCGTCGGCTGTCTGAACCTCGAGGTACAGCTCCGGCGCCAGCCGTTGATCGAGGAACCCGACAAAGGTCAGCCGAAAGCTCGACACCATGGTCGAGACCCCGACATTGGCAGAGACCGCCAGCAAAAGCGCCATCAGCGCAAGGCTGAGACCGGACAGTTGCTGGCGTGTGTCGGCCCAGAACCATGCCCGGATCGGGCTCTGATCCGGATGCCGGGCGCGCGCTTCAAGGGCTTTCAGCGCGGCGGCGACGACAATCGGCAGGCCAAGGGCGGACCCGAGCAGCAGACAGGCCAGCAGCGCAAAGGCGGCCAGCAACCCCTCGGCTATGAGCGCAAGACCAGCGGCCGTGGTCAACAGGGCCAGCGCCGCCACCGCCTGACCGCGCAGTTGCGAGGTGTTCGACAAGAGCCAGGCGCGCGGGCGAGCGCTGGCGAGGATCGGCATGCGCGCCACTTGCCAGAGCCGGCTCGACAGCGCCGCCGTTGTCCCGATCAGCGCCAGTGCGAGACCGGACAGCCACCACTCTGCCCGCAGGTGCAGCACGCCAGAGACCTGCGCCCCGTAAAGCCCGCGCAAGGTGGCGGCCACGTCCGGCAACAGCACCGCAGCCAACAGATAGCCCAGCACGACGCCTAGTCCCGCGCCCACCAGCGCAAGGGCCAGCATTTCGGCGGTGATCACCACCACCACCACCCGCAACGGCACACCAAGGGCGCGCAGGGTCCGAACCATGCCGCGCCGTTGCTCAAAGGTCAGGCCGATGGTGCTGTGCACGATGAACAGCCCGACGGCAAAGCTCAGCAGACCAAAGGCGGTCAGGTTGAGGTGAAAGCTGTCCGTCAGTTGCGCGATGTCGGCTGTCTGTTGCGAAGATTGCAGACGCAGGCCGGGGGTGATCCCGGACAGGGGCGGGCGCGTTCTTGGCTGGTCCTGCAGCACGAGCAACCGCGACAGGCCGTCTCGTTCCAGCAGGTCCAGAACCACGCCGATCTCTCCAATGGCCACGCCGGGGGCCACGTCGGGGGCCAGCGTGACCGCCGCATACTCTGCAAGCCGCGCCACCGTTTCGGCATTGCCGAACAGCAAAGGCGCGCCGGGATCGGCCAGCACCATGGGTGTGTCAGGGCCAAGACCGCCGAACCCCTGTGGCGCTGTGACCGGGTCAAAGCCGATGATGCGGACATCGTTCACGCGCCCTTCGGCAAGCGGTGTGACTTGCCAGCCCGCCCGTCGCAGCGCCACGTAATCCGTCAGCGGCAGCGTGTCTCCCTGCCGTGGCACCAACTGGTCGTATTGCCCCTCGCCAAGGGTAGAGGCCGCAGCGGCGTAGCTGGCGCGTGCCTCGCCGTTGATCGCCTGCACCCCGGACCAGAGCGCCGTGGCCAGCGCCAGCCCTGACAGCAGTGCAAACAGTTGCAAGGGATTGCGCCGCCAGTGCGACAGCAGGGCGCGAATGACAAGCGCTGTCATGCGTCTGTGTCCGGGGGCAGGGGGGCCAAGGTGCCGGAGGCCAGATGCAGGTGACGGTCCATGCGCGCGGCGACCTTGGCGGAGTGGGTCACCACCAGCAGCCCTGCGCCGGTCTGTCGGGCAAGGCGCAGCATTTCCGTCATGACCTGATCGGCGGTGCCTTCGTCGAGGTTTCCGGTCGGTTCATCGGCCAGCAACAGCCGCGGCTGCGCCGCAAGGGCGCGGGCAATCGCGACGCGCTGCTGTTGCCCGCCAGAGAGCGCCTCGGGGTATTTGCCTTGCTGGTCCTGCAGTCCAAGCGCCTCGACGATCCCGGCCAGCAGTGTGGCGTCATAGCGCCCGGCCAGCCGCGCGTGAAACCCGATGTTGGCGGCTACGCTCAGCGAGGGGATCAGGTTGAACTGTTGAAAGACCAGCGCAATGCCGTTGCGGCGCAGCGCGGCGCGTGTGGCCTCATCCGCCTGGTCCAGCGCCTGTCCGAGGATCCGCACCTGCCCGCCATCCGCCGGTTCCAGTCCGGCGGCGATGTGCAGGAGCGTGCTCTTGCCGCTGCCGGATTCACCGGTGAGCGCCAGCGTTTCGCCTTCGCCCAGGGTAAAGCTCACGTCGCGCAGGATCGGGACAAGGGTGTCGGCGTCGCGAAACCCTTTCTGGACGGCAACAAAATCAAGCAGCATCGCGCACCTCATTCCTGTGATCCGAGGTATCGCGTTTGGCGGTGAATGACAGGGGGGTTGCGCGCAAATGCCGCCCGCAAGCCCCGCCAATACCCGCCCGCGCCCATGCAGCGCGGGCGGGAAGCGATCAGATGAGATCGAAGTTCGCGGTCGAGAAGTTGCCGATCGAGGTGTTCTCAAAGGTCATGAGATCGCCGTTGTTGAAGGCCAGCGTCACATCCGAGCCAGAGGTCTGCAGGGCCGCGACCACATCCGCATCGCTGCCAAACTGGTTGAAGTTCGCCAGCACGACGAGGTCGTCGGTGCCGAAGTTGGCGATGTCGTCGCTGCCTTCGCCATTGGAAAAGACAAAGGTGTCCGCGCCACCGACAAGGTCCACGTCGTCGTTGCCGGAGCCGCCGCTCACACGATCACTGCTGGTGCCGCCAGTGATGACGTCATTGCCGTCCCCGCCGTTGATCGTCGTCTGCCCCGTGGCCCGGCCCACCAACACGTCCGCCTGATCGGACCCGGTGATGATCTCAAACCCGGAAAGCGTGTTGGTTTCAGTTCCACCGGAGTAGATCCCGGCCCCGCTCACCGTGCCTCCGGCCTCTGCCGTGTTGTTGGTCAGGTCGACGCGCACCGAGGTGGTGTGCAGGCTCATGTTGATCTCGTCATTATCCTGATTGCCGGCCATGATGTCATTGCCCAGCCCGTCGTAGATGATGTCGTCGCCTGCATTGCCGATGAGCGTGTCGTCGCCATCCCCACCGGTCAGCTGATCCCGCAGGGATCCGCCCACCAGCCTGTCGTTGCCATCCAGTCCGTCGAGCTTGGCCCCCGTGTTGGTCTTGCCGATCAGCAGATCGCCAAAGTTGGAGCCGACGATGGCCTCGACCCCGAAGAGTCCGTTGGTCTCTGTTGCGCCGCTGTAGGTGCTGCCGGTCAAGGTGCCGCCGCCCAGTGCCACGTTGTTGTCGAGGTCAACCGAAACACCCGCCGTATGCGCCGAGAAATCAGCCGTGTCCGACCCGGTGTCGGCGCTGATCTGGTCGTTGCCCGCGGCGTCGTAGATGGTGTCATTGCCGGCGCCGCCGATGATCGTGTCATCGCCCGCATCGCCGTGCAGCTTGTCGTTGCGCGTGCCCCCAACGATCCGATCGTTGCCGCCGCGGCCAAAGATCTCTGCCGCGGAGCCGGACTTGGCCTTGAGAAGGTCGTCGAACTCGGACCCGATCACGTTCTCGGTGCCGACAATGGTGTCGACCTCGGTGGCGTTGATATAGGTGTTGCCGTTCGAGATCAGCGACCCGCCCGCCTCGCCGCGGTTGTTCTGCAGGTCGACAAAGATCGATCCCGTGGCCTGCGAGTAATCCAGCGTGTCAAAGCCGGGGCCACCGCTGACCAGATCGTTGCCCGCGCCCTCGATGAAGAAGTCGCTGCCTGCGTCACCGATCATGGTGTCATTGCCTGCGCCGCCGGTCAGCGTGTCGTTGCGCGTGCCCGTCGTGATCCGGTCATTGCCGCCAAGGCCGAGGATCTCTGCCGCAGAGCCGGTCTTGCCAATGAGCAGGTCGTTGAACTCGGACCCGGCAATGTTCTCGATCCCCGACAGCACGTTGGTTTCGGTGGCGTTGATGTAGTTGCTGCCCCCGGTATAGGTGCCGCCCGCGTAGGCGCGGTTGAGGTTGAGGTTCACATAGGTATCGCTGCTGCGGTCGCTCAAGTCGATCCAGTCAAAGCCTGGACCGCCTGCCATCGTGTCATTGCCCGGGCCATCGACCAGCGTGTCGTTGCCGCCCTCGCCGAGCGCGGTGTCGTCACCGGCGCCGACCTCGATGCGGTCGTCGTCGTCGCCACCTTCTGCGCGGTCATTGCCCGAGCCCGCCACGATGGAGTCGTTGCCGCCCAGACCATCCAGCCGGTCCTGACCCGCAAGGCCAAAGATGGTGTCATCCCCGGAGGTGCCGTTGATCGTGTCGTTGCCCGCCGTGCCACCGCCGGGCGCGGTCACGGTCACGATGACTTCGCCGGTGTCGGAACCGCCTTGCCCATCGTCGACCACGTAGCTCAGCGTGTCGTCGCCGCCAAAATCCGCGTTGGGCGTGTAGGTCAAGGTGTTGTTGCCGTTCACCACCACGACGCCATTGGCCGCAGAGGCAGAGGTGACCGACAGCGGGTCGTTGTCCACGTCTGTATCGTTGCTCAGCACATCGATATCGACCGGTGCCTCGACCCCTGTCGTGGCTGTGTCGTCCACCGCCACCGGGGCGATGTTGCTGTCGAAGACATCCACATCGACGGCCACGAACAATCCCAGCGCGGTCCCGTCAAAGGGCCGATAGGCAAAGGTGTCGCTGCCCACGAAGTTGTTGTCCGGCGTGTAGCGCAGGGTGCCGTCGGGGTTGGTGGTCACGGTGCCGTTGACCGCATCGACGATGCCGTCGACCACCAGTGCGTCACCGTCCACGTCGGTGTCATTGGCCAGCACATCGATGTCGATCGAGGTGTTCTTGTTGGTCACGCCTGTGTCGCCAACGGCCACCGGGGTATCGTTGACCGGGGTCACCGTCATCGTCACGGTCCCGGTGTCCGATCCGCCCTGACCGTCATCCACCACATAGCTCACCGTGTCGGTGCCGTTGAAGTTCAGGTCAGGCGTATAGGTGAGCGTGTTGTTCGCCTCCACCACGACCACGCCGTTTTGCGCGCTGGCCGATGTGACGGTCAGGCTGTCGTTCTCCACATCGGTGTCGTTGCCCAGCACCGCGAAACCGACCGCGGTGTCCTCGGCGGTGGTGGCGGTGTCATCCCCGGCCACCGGCGCGTCGTTGACCGCATTCACCGTGACCGTGGCCTGCGCCGTGTCCGACCCGCCATTGTTGTCGGTCACCACGTAGTCGATCAGGATCGTGCCGTTGAAATTGGCATCCGGGGTCAGGGTGACGGACTTGTTGGCATTGACCACGATCCCGCCCGAAGACACGGTCGGCGTCCCGACAAAGTCCAGCAGGTCGCCATCCGGGTCGGTGTCGTTGCTCAGAAGGGCAAATGTGGCGGGCACATCCTCGTTCATGGTCCGGGTGTCGTCGACGCCCGTGGGGGCATCGTTCACCCCGTTCACCGTGATCACTGCCGTGGCGGTGTCGGTCTGACCGTCGGGATCCGTGATGGTGTAGGTAAAGCTGTCCGTCGTGCTTTGCCCCACGGCGAGGCCATCGAACGCCCCGTTCGGATCATAGGTGAAGCTGTCCGCGCCCAGCGTGATCAGAACCCCGGACAAGCCGCCGGAATTGATGTTGGAGATGGTCAGCGCGCCGTTCTCGGGATCGCTGTCATTGCCCAACAAGCTGATGGGTGTGGTGGTGTCCTCATCCGTGGTGAAGGCATCGTCCGTTGCCACCGGCGGTTCGTTCAGGCCATCGATGGTCACCGT
>JBELMB010000221.1:0-8302 GCA_042088665.1 Sagittula sp. | reverse complement strand
CATATCCGTGTTCAACCCCATGGAGCCGCAGACCATCGCGCGGTCATTTTCCGCGTTGAAATCTGCTATTTTCAGATCATCGAAGAGTGTGCCATCTTCCAACAAGGTGGTGATACGGCCCATCTTGGCGCTCTCTTCGCGGGTCGTGGTCGGATAGTAGCGGATCTTGTCCGCGAAGCCGGGGCCGATCAACTCTGCCAGCATCTCGTCGTTTCGGATGTCCTCGATCAGTTGCGCGCCATAGGTCAGCTCACCTGCTTCGCGGCAGGTGTGCGTGATGACGATCTGATCGTAATCCTCGTATGTCTGCGGGTCGCGGAGCAGCGAGGCGAAGGGCGCAAAGCCGGTGCCGGTGGCAAAGAACCACAGGCGTTTGCCGGGCAGCAGGGCGTCATGCACGAGAGTGCCAACGGGCTTGGGCCGCAGGATGATCTGGTCGCCGGGGGTGATGTGCTGCAGGCGCGAGGTCAGGGGGCCGTCCGGCACCTTGATCGAATAGAACTCCAGCTCTTCGTCCCAGGATGGCGAGGCGATGGAATAGGCGCGCAGCAGGGGTTTTTCACGGCCGGTTTTCGCATCGGTCTGCATCAGGCCGATCATCACGAATTCGCCGGACCGAAAGCGCAACGAGGCCGGGCGCGTGCAGCGAAAGGAAAACAGCCGGTCCGTGTAATGCGCCACTTGCGTGACGGTCTGCACGTCGGGGACGGCAAGCTTGCGCGGCGCGCGAGGCGTCTGAGGGGCATAGGGGCTGGTGGCGTCGGGTGCGGAAGTCGACATCGGGGGGCTCAACTCTGTCATGGTGTATCGTCGGTCTGGTAAACCGGTGCCTTACATTTAGCTTTGATCTGGGTCAGATGAAACGCATGCGCGCGCCAGATGTCAACTTTAGTTGACAAGTGGGCGCGATGGCAAGGGGCCGGGCAGGGCGGCGGGGCGGTCAACCGCGCATGCGCGCCTGATAATCATGCGTTTGCCAATCCGCGCGAAAGCGCCATTGCGGCCAGGATTGACGGTCGGCGAGGGCGGCGTCGATCTCGACCTCGTCGAAGCCGGAACGGCGGGCCATGGCGTATTGATCCGACAGCACATGTCCCGCGGCGCGCAGCCGTCCCCGGTAGCCGTGCAGGCGCAACAGCCGCGCCAGCGTGAAGCCGCGGCCATCGGCAGAGGAGGGGAAGGTGATGCGGATCACCGGGATCTGTGTGCCCGGGGAGCTGGCCAGCCTGTCCAGAGCGTCGGGTGCCGTGTCGCTTGCCAGATCGAGGATCGGGGTCTCATCGGGCAGGTCTTCGGCGTAAAATCCGTCGTCCCGGACAAGGGTATGTGTGGGGTGGGTCATTGGGCAGATCCTTGTTTCACGGCGCGGCCTTGCACAAAGTGGATGCCGCATTCGGTTTTTTGGGTGTCACGTCATCGGCCCGCGCGCGGGTCCTCGCCCGGTTGGACGGCAGAGGTGCAGGGCGCGCAGCCGATGGAGGGAAACCCGCGCGCCACGAGGGGATGCCGGGGCAGGCGGTTTTCGTCCATATAGGCCTCGACATCGGCGGGGGACCAATGCGCGAGCGGGTTGATCTTTATCCGGCCCGACGCGGCGTCGCGTTCAAAGAACTCGAGCGTCGCGCGGGAGGATGACTGGTGCCGTTTGCGGCCAGTGATCCAGCCGTCGTAGCCAACAAGCGCGCGGTGGAGCGGCGTGGTCTTGCGCAGCGCGCAGCAGCGGTCCGGATCGGACAGGTGCAGGGCCTTGCTGGGGTCATTCCTTGCGAGATCCCTTGGCGCGGTCCGGAGGATGCGCAGATTGGTGAGGGCGAGCCGCTCCGCCAGTTCCTGCTGGTACACGAGGGTCTCGGCAAAGAGCAGCTGCGTGTCGATGAACAGCACGGGTGTGTTGCGGTCGATCATGGCCACGAGGTGCAAGAGCACCGCGGAGTCCGCACCAAACGACGAGACAAGGGCGATGCGGCCCATGTCCGGGTCGCGCAGCGCGCCTTGGAGTACGGATGTGGCCGCGTGGTGGCGGTAGCGCGCGTTCAACCTGTCGACCTGTGCGCTTGGCTTTGCCACCTGCGCCGGTGGCGGTTTGGGGGTGCCTCCGGCGGGAGTATTTTTCAAACAGAGAAACCCCTGTTGGTCTTCGGCGTCATCGGGCCGGTGCCTTTGGTCAGGCTGCATGGGCTTTGCGGTCCGCGGCGCCGTAGAGGGCGGTCTTGAACGGGGCAAGGCCGAGGCGGCGGTAGGTGGCGAGGAAAGGTTCTGCCGGGCTGGCGCGGTGCTGGAGGTATGCCTCGATCAGGCGTTCGATGGCGGGCAGGATCTCTTCGGCGGAGAAGCCGGGGCCGGTGCGTTCCCCGAGAGCAGCCGTTTGTGTGTGGTCGCCCCCGAGCGTGATCTGGTAGTTTTCGACCCCTGCGCGGTCGAGGCCCAGAATGCCGATATGGCCCACGTGATGGTGCCCGCAGGCGTTTATGCAGCCCGAGATCTTGATCTTGAGGTCGCCGATCTCGTGTTCGAGTTTCAGCGCGTCAAAGCGCGTGGCGATTTGCTGTGCAATGGGGATGGAGCGCGCCGTGGCCAGCGCACAGTAATCCATGCCGGGGCAGGCGATGATGTCCGAGATCAGGCCGATGTTGGCGGTGGCCAGCCCGTGCGATTTCAGTCGTGCGTGCAGGGCGGGCAGGTCGGCCTTGTGCACATGGGGCAGGATCACGTTCTGCTCGTGGCTGATGCGCAACGCGTCATGGCCAATGTCCCGCGCGATATCGGCGAGGGCGCGCATCTGCGCGGCGCTTGCATCGCCGGGGGTGGCGCCCTGCGCCTTGAGGCTGATCTGTGCGATGGCGTAGCCGGGCGCCTTGTGGGGCGCGAGATTGGTGTCGCACCACGCGCGAAAGACCGGATCATTGACATAGTGGTCGTCGAAGGGTGTCACGGGGCGATCCTGGAAGGCAGGTGGGGCGAATTGTGCCTCGATGGCTTTGCGCAGGGTCACATCGACGCCGGAGAAGCTGGGCCGCAACAGCGCGAAGCGCTCTTCGACACGGGCGCGGATCTCTTCGATGCCATGCTCGTGCACGGTGATCTTGATGCGTGACTTGTATTTGTTGTCACGCCGTCCCAGCAGGTTCCAGACAGAGACGACCGCCTCCAGATAGGGCAGGAGATCCTTTTGCGGCAGGTCCCTGCGCAGGGTCTTGCCGATCATCGGGGTGCGGCCCATCCCGCCCCCGACGATGACCTCGAAAACGGGTTCGTTTTGCTCATTTGCGGCACCGGAACCATCGGCCCGCGGGTTTTCGTGCATGATCAGCCCGATATCATGCGCCTTGGTCACCGCGCGGTCATTGGGAGAGCCGGTCACGGCGATCTTGAACTTGCGTGGCAGGAACTGGAACTCCGGGTGGTCGGTGGACCATTGGCGGATCAGCTCGGCCACGGGCCGGGGGTCCGCGACCTCATCGGCGGCGGCCCCGGCGAAATGGTCGGCGGTCACGTTGCGGATCGTGTTGCCCGAGGTCTGGATGGCATGCATGCCAACATCGGCCAGCGCGTCGAGCATGTCGGGGATGTCCGACAGTTTGGGCCAGTTGAACTGGATGTTCTGGCGCGTGGTGAAGTGGCCATAGCCCTTGTCCCAGCGCTCTGCCAGATGGGCCAACTGGTGCATCTGGCGACTGTCGAGCGTGCCGTAGGGGATGGCGACGCGCAGCATGTAGGCATGCAATTGCAGATATACGCCGTTCATCAGGCGCAGTGGTTTGAACTCATCCTCGGTGAGGCTGCCGTCCACACGGCGCGCCACTTGCTGGCGGAACTGGCGGTTGCGTTCCGCGACGAAGGCTGTGTCGAAATCGGTGTAGCGGTACATCAGGGGTCTCCTGCTGCTGGGATGGGGGCCGGCACCGGGCAGGGGCACACGGGCCGTTTGGCCGGCGACGGAGCGCGCCGGGCTCTGGTTCAGGCTGGGTTTGTTCAGGCCGGGGCTTGTTCGGGCGGGGTCTGGTTCAGCCCGAAGGAGCGAGGTCCACCTGCTTGCCATGGGCGTAGTTGGAAGGGCCTGTGCGGCGGAAGGCCTCGCGAAAGTGCACGGGTTCCGGGCCGTCCGGTCCCCGGGCCATGTCGGCGAGGTAGGGGCCGACCACTTCGGACTGGCGCACCGTCGCCTCGACAAGGCGCAACTGGGCGTGGGCCTCATCGGTCAAAAGCTCCGCCTCGCTCAGATGCGGTGACCATTGGTCGCCCTCGGTGAGGTAGACCACATCACCGGACAGCAGGGCATTGGCGGTGATGACTTTGGGTGTGAACGTCTGGGGCATCAGGACACCTCTTGTGTCAGCAAGTTTTGGGGGAGGGCGTCGCGGGGCGCGAGGCCAAGGAGGATGAGCGCCGGGCCGTCGAGACCTGCCGCGCCAAGATCGCCGGACAGGCCTTTGAGCGTTGTGGCGAGTACCTGTTGATCTGGCCGCGACGCGCGGGACACCACGGTCACGGGCGTCTCGGGCGCCGCACCATGCATCAGCAAACGGCCCTGCAGGTAATGTGCGGCGCGTTGGCCCATGTAGATGGCGGCCACTTCGCCGGGACGTGCGAGCGCGCGCCAGTCGTGGTCGGCAAAGCCCTGCATGTCGTGACCGGTCAGGATGCGTGCCGCCGCATTGCGCCCGCGCCGGGTGAGGGACTGGCCGATGGCTGCGACAGAGGCAGAGGCCGCCGTGATGCCCGGCACGATCTCATAGCCGATGTCATGAGGGGCGAGCGCGTCGATCTCTTCGTCGAGGCGGCCAAAGACCGTCGGGTCGCCCCCCTTCAGCCGCACCACTTGCGCGCCGCGACGGGCGTGTTCGACGATCAGCGCGTTGATTGTCTCCTGCGGGGTGGAGGGACCAAAGCCCGTCTTGCCCACGTCGATCACAACCGCTTCGCGGCGGGCCAGTTCGAGGATCGCGGGCGGGGCGAGGCGGTCGTGGATGACAACATCCGCCTCGTCCAGCGCCTTGCGGGCCTTCAGCGTCAAAAGATCCGGGTCGCCGGGGCCGCTGCCGACAAAGGCGACAAAGCCGGGGCGCGCCGCGCGTGTCAGATGATCTTCAAGCAGCGCATGCAGCCCCGCTGTCACGGCCTCTTTGCCCTGCGGCAGGGCGCGCGGGCCCTTGTCAAAGTAAAAGCTCCGCCAGAAATCGCGGCGCGGGCGTCCTTTGGGCAGGGCCTCGGCGAGTTTGCGAAACCCCTTGCCGATGCGCGCCAGAGGGCCGGTGCCGGTGGGCAAGTGCTCTTCGAGATGGGCCTTGATGGCGCGGGCGAGCACGGGGGCCGCGCCTTCGGTGCTGATCGCCACGGTGACCGGGTCGCGGTCAACGATGGCAGGCGTGATGAAGGCGCTGGTCTCGAGGTTGTCGACCACATTCACCAGCGCGCCGTCGTTGCGGGCAAGTGCCGCGGTGCGCGCGTCCTCGACGGGATCCTCGTCGGCGGCGTAAAACAGCGCGGTACAAAAGCAATCGCCCGGCGCAAGCGCGCGGCGTTCGAGGCGCAGGCGGGTTTCGTCGGCCCAGCCCACGATCTCTGGCGCGGGGCTGGGGGCGAAGACGGTGATCCGCGCATCGGTCTTCATCAGCAGGCGCAGCTTGGCCATGGCCGCGGCGCCACCGCCGGAGACCACGACGCGGCGGCCTGCGAGATCGATCGTGATGGGGAAGTGGCGCATGCGCGGACTCCTTCGTTTCCTGCCCTCAATATAGGAAAATATTCCAAGATAGCGCCATACGTCTGGCCATATAAGAACGTATGTTCCATATAGTGCCCGGCGGGGGAGTGATGTTTGCGCAAGGCGCGCGGGAAAGGACGAAGCATGAAGATCGACGCGACAGACCGGAAAATCCTCATGGAACTGCAAAGGGATGCGAGCCAGTCTCTGGACGATATTGCAAAGGCTGTCGGGTCGTCCAAGACGCCGGTATGGAATCGGATTCGCAAGATGCGCGAGGCCGGTGTGATCGGCACGCAGACGGTTTTTCTGGATGCAGAGGCGCTGGGGTTCGAGGCGACGTTCTTTGTGCTGATCCGTACGTCAGAGCACGAGGCCGACTGGCAGGCGCGCTTTCTCGCGGCGCTGCAGGCGCGCCCGGAGGTGCAGGAGGCGCATCGTCTTGCGGGTGATATCGACTATATTCTGAAAGTGCGGGTCAGGAACGCGCGCGCCTATGACGCCTTTTATCAAGCGCTGATTTCCGAAGTGAAAGTGCATAATGTGACGGCGCTTTTGTCGATGGAAGAGATCAAGGCGACCGTGGCCCTGCCACTATGAGTGCCCCCTGACAAGACCTCTGGTGGCGGCATGCCGTGCGCAGGGCCCCAAACGGCCCCTGACGGCAAAGCGGGAAGCGGCGCCCTGAAAACAACGCAGTGAGACGGAGCACGCCCGCTCTCTCTGGGAGGGACTGACCGCCATCGGCCTTTTGCGATCTGTCTGCCGCTTTGCCGCGGCGTTTGCTCACCGCGTGACGTGCAGCGCCTCAAGGCCGTGAAAGTGATAGAGGTTGGCATAGCGCGGTGGCTGCGCGAGCGATAGCCGCGGGCAGCGGTCGAACAGACGATCCAGCGCGATCCGCATCTCAAGCCGGGCCAGCGGAGCCCCAACGCAGAAATGCAGACCCGCGCCAAAAGAGGTCATGGTCGGGCCCGGGGCGCGCCCGGGGTCAAAGCGCTGCGCGTCCGGCCAGATCGCGGGATCCCGGTTGGCTGCACCCAGCAGCAAAGCCACCTGATCGCCCCGTCGAAACGGATGATCAAAAAGCGTTACATCCTCATAGGCATAGCGGGTGAACATATGCAACGGCGGATCGTGGCGCAGGATTTCCTCGACCAGCGCGTCGGTGATGTCCGGGGCACCAGAGCGGGTGGCCGAGGTTTCCAGCAGCGCCTTGATGCCATTGCCAAGGCTGTGCACCGTGGCCTCGTGCCCGGCATTCAGAAGCAGGATGCAGGTGGTGACCAACTCCTCGGAGGTGAGGCTGCTGCCATCCTCTTCGGCGGCGATCAGATCGGTGAGCAGATCGCCGGACGGGCGGTTGCGGCGGCTGGCGATGAGTTCGGTCAGGAATTCGGTGAACTCCCGGGCCGCGCGGGCGGCGGAGTCCTCGATCTGACGGTCGCGGCGGGCCTGGTACATGGCGACCATGGCATTGGACCACGCCAGCAGTTGGTCGGCCTGGTGTTCGGGGACGCCGAGCAGACGGCAGATCACGATCACCGGCAGCGGCTGGCAGTATCCGGTCAGCAGGTCGGTTTCTCCCTCTGGGAGCGCGTCCAGCAGCCGGTCACAGATCGTCGTGATCTCGGGCGCCATGGCGGCAATCCGGCGCGAGGTAAATGCGCGCGCCACCAGCTTGCGCAGGCGCGTGTGGCGGGGCGGCTCCAGCTCCAGCATGGAATGCGCCTCCACCGCGTAGAACGGGGCGAGATGCGCAGGGATCGTCGGGGCCAATTCGGCTGGGACTTCGCGGCCAAAGCGCCGGTCGCGCAGCAACATCTGCACCGCGCGATGCGAGACCGCGCAGGGCATCTGGTAATTGTCCCAATACGCCAGATCGCCAGCGGTGCGCAGACGGTCGTAGAAAGGGTAGGGCGACTGGACAAAGTCCGGTTCGGTCGGGTCCTGAGCAAAGCGCAACATCCGGGTAGGTTTGACTGGTTTTGCATGCAAGTCCATGGGGAGGTAAGCTTTGTGAGATGGATGATCCTGCCATGACAATTTCCCCGGCGGCCGAAGCGGCCGCAGACAGCGCTGCGCCCGGTCTTGCTGCGCCCGGTCTCGCGGCGTCAGCCGGTGATGCGCGCAACACGGGGCGGGGGCCGCGCAGCTTGCCGCGGGGCCTTGGCGTTGTGGGCTTTCTTGTCGCGGTGCTCGGGTTGAGCTGGAGCGTCTGGCTGTATGGCTACAGCCAGTCGCTGGGGCAGGTGGCGGCGCGGGGGCAGGTGGACCTGGCGCTGGCGGCGGACCGATTGGTGACGGGGCTCTTGCGGTACCGCGCGGCGGCGGTGCTCCTGGCAGAACATCCCACGCTGGAGGCGCTGCACGACGGGCAGGGCGCAGCGCAGGCGCAGGCCTTTCTTCAGGCCAGCGCGGACAAGACAGGGGCCATGGCGACCTATTATGCGGACCGTGACGGGCGCATCCTCGCGCAGACCCAAGGGGCGGGTTTGCAGGGCTTGGCCGGCGCGCCGTGGTTTCAGCGAGCGCAGGGCGGGGCGCTGGGGGCCGATCACGGCATTCATCCGGGCACCGGCCGGCGGGCCTATTTCT
>JBELMB010000220.1:0-8312 GCA_042088665.1 Sagittula sp. | reverse complement strand
CGCCGCGCCTCGCCCTTGGCGCGGACCTGTCCGGCCATCTGGATCGCGCCGCCGTACAACAGGAACTTTTCCGTCAGCGTCGTCTTGCCCGCGTCCGGGTGCGAGATGATCGCAAAAGTCCGGCGGCGAGCGATTTCGGGCGGCAGGGAAGGGCGGTTGTCCAGCATGGCGATCCTTTGTGCGATATCGCTTCGCGTCATCAGCGCGGGGCTTAGCGCGAATTGGGCGAGTGCACAATCCATGCGCCCGCCACGCTGCGCTGCTGTGGTGGATGGGCAGACCTGCGTTTGCTGGTTTGCGATGGTTTCGGTTCCGAAAAGCGGGACGGTGCTGGATGTTTAACCATGTGTTATCAAAATCATAACACATGGTTAACGCTGCAAGTGCTTGTCTGGTGGGGTTTAATTCACCTGCCAGAGGTTATTCCCTTGCGGCCGGGTTTTTATTTCCCCTTTGAATTCTTGCATCGGGTTGGATTCTGGTTTCCAGTGCCCTCGGTTCATGCAGAAAAGCATCTGCAGGGTTTTGGGGGTAAACGATGCGGTTATTGGTGATCCTGTTGCTGTGTGTGTCCATGTCTGGCGCAACCAACGCGCGTGCGCAGGCTTGGGACGGGTTCTACATCGAAGGGGCGATTGGCGGGGTAAACCTCGATTATTCCTTTGATCAAAAACCGTTTGGCTTCGCCATTCCGGCTGTGTCCTACAGTTCGAAGGCGCAAACAAAGACTGGTCGTTTGTCAGTTGGATATGGTTGGCAGAGCGGGCGCTACGGACAGGCCATTGAATTGGGCTATACCATGCGGGATCTGGAAAACGCGGCAGAGACCTTTATCACCGGACAGCCTGTGCGATATGCTGTCACGGTGCCGCATGGATTCGACCTGACGGCGAAATTGGGCTATCAACTCACGGAAAAGGCGATGGTCTCTGTATTGGGCGGCGTGGCCCATGCCACTGTCAGTGTGGATGGGGCTTTCGTGAACTCTGGTGTCAAAGTTGCCGATAGCGCCACGGGGACCTACGGGCTGCGGTTGGGCCTGGGTGTGGACTACAGGGTGAGCGAGCGGGTCTCGCTGACCTCCTCGCTCGTGCAGACCTACACGGAGCTTGATATCGACGAGACCGTGGTGCTGGGCACGACGCAGGCGCGCTCTCGCCGGACAATCGACGGCACAATGTCAGAGCTGTTTGTCGGCATCCGGTTCGAGTTGGATTGATCCAATTGGGGGGCACCCTGGGCGTGCTTTCGGGGCATCGCCGCAGGGGTTCTTTGCATGGCGATTCCCGGGGGCGGTTCTGGGCGATGTTTGGGGTGAATACATCCGTTTTTCTGTTTGATACTGCCCGGCAGCGGGCGTTTTTTAGGGCGGTGTGATTGTCTTGGTCGGGTGGCACGCTGTTGCTTGGGTCCTGCCGGTTTCGTGGTTCAGAATGGGGCGGGCCGGGAACCGGACGCCGTGGTCGCATCGGACCGACGCGCGGCGCGGGGCTGGTTCCGACAGGATTTGAGTATTTTTGAAACAGAGAAACTCAGGGCGGTGGCAGGGCGGTGAGCAGTTGGGACAGTTTCTGCATCACGGGCTGGAGGAAATCGACGATGGCGCGGGCGATCTCGGGGGCGGTGAACTGCGGAAATGCGACCGGCACAATGCGCTGAGGGACGCGCGCGAGCCCGGGAGGGCGTTTGTGCTGCATGAGGCCCGCGCCGCGCCCTAATGCTTTGCCGTTTTGCCCGTTTTGCGCGACATTGCCAAGGTGTCCTCCGGGGGGGAGGCGCGGGCACGGCCCGGGCTTGCAGCCTGTGCTCGGGGTCTCACTCAGAGAGTGTCACACGGCTTGCAAGGAATTTTGGTTGATCACGCCTTGTCGCGACCGAGGTACACGCGAAGGGTGTTCACCCCGATGACGCCCGCAGAAATGGGGGCTGCAATCGGCATGGGGCAACCAAAGAGCATGAGCAGGTTGGTCGCAACGCCGATGAGGCCGATCCTCCAGAAGTTGCCATAAGTGCCTGTTTCGTTGTCGAGGTAGGCAATGGCTTGCTGTATCTTTTCCGCCAAGGCAATGAGCTTGTCCTTGACGTCGTGGGCCAGTTCGTCGGTGATCTCGGGCACTGGGGTAGTAGGCAAAGCGGCGTGCAGGGTTTGCACGGTCAGGAGCATTTCCTTCAAAAGACGGGTATCGGCGTGCCAAGCGGCAAGGCCCTCCTCGGTATTGGGCTTGGGGGAGACCGCCTGAGTGGCTCTCTCACGCTGGAGTTGGTCGACCATGTACTGCGCCAGAGCGGCAGGCGTGGCATGGTTGGTACTCAGCGCCGTGCGGATTTCCGACAATGGGCGCTCGCGCATTGTCAGGACATAAGGGGCTGCCTTGGAATTCGGATCGGCCGAAGTGGGGTCACGATCCAGCGATGCTAGTGACTTTTGGTCGCTTGCGCTATTTGGTGTGGGTACCGTCGATACTGCCTCGGTTTCGGGGGTGTCCCATTCTGGCCAATGGGCGAGGCGGGTGAGGCCTTCGGGCAGGATGGTGCCGCTGTCGCCGTCCATGCTGTCAATCTGTTGTTGGGTTAACCCTTTAGCCAATGAAAGATCGGTAAACTTGGCGGTGTCGGTATCGTTTGTGCCCAGTGCCGCGTTTACGGTCGTTCTGACGATCGCCTCCCGTAGGTTCGCCTCCCGCAGGTTCGCCCGCTGCAGGTACGCCCGCCGCAGGTCCGCCCCCTGCAGATACGCCCCCCGCAGGTCCGCCCCCGACAAGTTTGCGCCGTAGAGGTTGCAACTCTCAAATTTAGCGGAACGCATATCTGCGTCGCTAAGGTCAATAAAATCGAGCTTTATGTCGAGAAGGAAAAAATCAAATCCCTGTAGATCAGGAACGAACTCATTCCATCTGCGCCGCGCGTTCCAGGCCTCGACGCCTTCCACCAGCCATTTGATGTGTTCCCGGTTCGCCATGCGTCTGTCCCCCGCCGTGGCAGGAGAGCTTGGATGCGCATTGGCGTCAAGGGGGCTAGCCGCCGGAGGATTTCCTCAGGAGATCTGCCGCGTCGGGGCGGGAGAGGAGGGCTTCGCCAACCTCGAGATCGCCGATGTCGGTCTTGCGATGGCCGGGCATCAGCGTTGTCAGCTTTTCGGCCATATCCTCGGGCAGGGCGGGTTTGGTGCGGTCGTCGACCAGCATGCTTTCGGCGGCGATGCCTTCGGCGTAGATGATCTGATGGGTGTCAAAGAGCATCTGGTAGTAGTCGACAAATCCGCCCTCGGCCACGGTGACGGTGTCGCCATTCACGAGGTGGCGGGCGCGCACCAGCACCTCTGGGCGGCCTGCACCAAGGGCATCGTGGCGCTGGTAGATGAACAGCCGGTGATCGGGGGAGACGCGCAGGTCATGGGTGTTGTTCAGCACCCCGGCCCGGATGCAGATCGGGGCAAAGCTGCCCACGGCGCGGGCGGTGTGATGGCCGATCCAGCGGATCGGTTGCGGGCCGTCGTCGCGGGTGAGGATGCGGTCGCCGACGCTGAGCGCTTCGACCGGTTTCTGGGCGCCGGAGGAGAGTGTGATCAGCGTGCTGGCGGTAAAGGAGGTGCAGGCGATCTGCGCATAGCGCGCGAGGGCCGCCGCCTCGTCCACGCCGACGAGCACATAATCGGCCCTGAGCGTCATCGGGGCCAATGGCATGGCGTAGGTCTGTGCCACGTGGCCCTCTGTGTCGGTTTCCACCCAGACCAGCACTTCGGTGGTTTCGCCACGGCCTGACATGAAGGTGACGCAGCAGTCCAGATGCAGCGCATGTCCCGGCGCGCCCAGTTCGGAGCCGGGCGCGATCTCGAAGGGCGGGGTGGCGGTGCTGGTCAGGGAGAGGGGTTTTTGCGCGGCCAGCGGCGAGAGCCGGTAGATGTCGTCGGGCACCAGGTCTTCGGCCATGTTGAGCGGGTCGCCGAGGTTCGCGCCATCGGTCACACGCAGGGCATCGGCGCGGTAGACCATGAGGGTGGGGGACGGGCGGCTCATGACAGTTCCTGACAACTTGTGGCGCGGTTTGGGCGAGCGGGGCTCGACGGGCATTGTATGCGCCGTGAATGTGGCATCAAATGGGAAAGGTGCCGACGATTTGTCGGCTGATCCAAACGATACAGGGGAGAGATCATGGATTTGGGGATTCGGGGCAAGCGCGCTTTGGTATGTGCATCGAGCAAAGGGCTAGGACGCGGCTGTGCGGCCGCACTGGCCGAAGCGGGTGTGGACCTCATCATGAATGCCCGCGGGTCAGAGGCACTGGAGGCTGCGGCAGAGGATCTGCGCACTCGTTTTCAGGTCAATGTGACAACCGTGGCCGCCGATATCGTCTCTGAGGAGGGGCGGGCAGAGGTGCTGGCCGCGGCGGGTGACGTGGACATCCTTGTGACCAATGCCGGTGGCCCGCCTCCGGGGATGTGGTCCGACTGGGGCCGCGAGGATTTCGTGAAGGCGCTGGATGCCAACATGCTGACCCCGATCGCGCTGATGACAGCGCTTATGCCGGGCATGATCGACCGGGGCTGGGGCCGGGTGGTGAACATCACTTCCGTCTCGGTGAAGGCGCCTGTCGGTGTCTTGGGTCTGTCGAATTCCGCGCGCACCGGGCTGACCGGCTACGTGGCGGGCACCTCGCGGCAGGTGGCGCCCAAAGGCGTGATCGTCAACAACCTGTTGCCGGGGCTTCATGCCACGGACCGGGCCGATGCGCTGGATGGCGCGGTGGTCAAGGCGCAGGGGATCTCCCTCGAAGAAGCGCGCGCGCGGCGGCAGGCGACGATCCCGGCGGGGCGCTATGGCACCGCCGAAGAGTTCGGCCAGACCTGCGCGTTCATGTGCTCGCAGTTTGCGGGCTTCATGGTGGGGCAGAACGTGCTGCTGGACGGTGGCGCCAGCAACGCGACGATGTAATCTCACCGGACGACTGTATTGGGCATCACCACAGCCGGGCGGCCACGGGGGGCTTTGACCCCTTGGCCGTCCGGCAAGGAGGCAGGCATGGCACGTGGACCAGACGGCGGCGGCGTGGGCGCGGGCGAGTCACTGGCCGATCATTTGTTCAACGAACGGACGCTGGGCCAATTGGCGCGCGAATACAGCCTCTTGCCGGGGTTTGACGGCGCGCGGTTTCTCGACAGTGTGTTGCCCGGCCTGCCGGAACGGACCCTGCTGGCGCGGCTCGACTGGATCGCGGATGCCGTTGCGGCGCAATTGCCGGACGCCTTCCCCGCGATGGCCGACGCGCTCGAAGCAGCGATGCCGCCCGCGCTGAACGCTGACCTGCAGGACGACGATTTTGGCCAGTTCATCCATGCGGTGCCCGGCATCCTGGCGGTGCGGCATGGGCTGGAGGCGCATCGTGACCGCGCGCTGGACCTGTTGCTGGCGGCCACACAGCGCTTTTCCATGGAATTCTACATCCGGCCTTTCCTGAACCACTGGCCCCAAGAGACCCTCGCGCGGCTGGAAGACTGGGCGCGGCACGAGAACTATCACGTGCGCCGTCTGGTGAGCGAAGGCACCCGCCCCAAGCTGCCCTGGGCAAAGGCGATCACGCTGGACCCGGCGGTGCCGCTGCGGTTTCTCAATGTGCTGCACGGGGATCCGACGCGCTACGTGACGCGGTCTGTGGCCAACCACATGAACGATCTCAGCAAAGTGATGCCCGATGTGGTCGTGGACTGCTTGAAGGGGTGGCAAGACGCAGGCGCACAAGACCCGCGGGAAATGGACTGGATCACGCGCCACGCCCTGCGCACCGCTGTCAAACGCGGAGAGGCCGGGGCGCTGGCGCTGCTGGGCTACCGCCCGGGCAGGGTGCGCGCCCGGTTGGAGGGGCTCTCAGCGCAGGTCACGATGGGCGAGGCGCTGACTTTTTCGGTGGTGCTGGACTCGGTGGAGGCGGTGCCCGTGATGGTTGATTACCGCCTGCGCTTCGCCCGGCCAGACAGCGCACGCGGCGGGCGTGGCGAAAAGGTGTTCAAGCTCAAGACGGCAAAGCTGACCCCGGGCAAACCCCTTCGACTGGAAAAGCGGCATGTGCTGCGCGGCGATGCCAGCACCTTTCAATTGCATCCCGGCGCGCATGGGGTGGTGGTTCAGGTCAATGGCGAGGATCTGGCCGAGGGCGGGTTTGAGCTTTTGCCCGCCTAGGGCGGCGCGACATGCCGTAGCAGCTGCCGACTGGTCGCTGTCCGGTGGCCGGGCATCGCGCGGGATCGCAGCGCAGGCCCTCTACCGCCTCCTGTCCCCTGTTTTGCTCTTCAGAACGGTCGCGCAGTCCGTCCAATCCCGGCGCAGGCATTGAATGGCAAGGCATGGACCACTTGAGGGGACCAAGTGTCCCTGACACAACCGCGCCCAAGACCCGTTGCATTTTCGCGCCGCCTTGGCTATCAGGCGCGCAAAGGAGCTTGTCATGATCCAGCCGCTTTCAGGTTTGCGACGATAAAGCCCGGCTTTGGTGACAGGCCGGTGACCCTTGGCCGTCCAGCGGGGACGATCCTTGCGCACCGTGCCAGCCGCCCCCTTCCAAACTCTTCCAGACATTGTCCGCCGCGTTGGCCTGACCGCTTTCGTCCCAGCGCGCGGCGCTTTGACCAAAGGTTTCATCATGACCCATTCCATCGCCATCATCGGGGCCTCCGGCTATACCGGGGCTGAACTGATCCGGCTGATCGCCACGCATCCGTCGTTCGAGATCAAGGCATTGGCCGCAAACTCCAAGGCCGGGCAGCCGCTCGCCAAGGTGTTCCCGCATTTGCGCCATCTCGACCTGCCGGATCTTGTCACTTGGGAACAGATCGATTTCGACATGATCGACCTGTGCTTTTGCGCGCTGCCGCACAAGACCAGCCAGGAAGTGATCTCGCAATTGCCGGCGACGCTGAAGATCGTCGACCTCTCTGCGGATTTCCGGCTGCGCGACCCAGAGGCCTACGCCGCATGGTATGGCAATCCACATGCCGCCCCGGACCTGCAGAAAGAGGCGGTCTACGGGCTGACCGAGGTCTACCGCGATGAGATCCGCGGCGCGCGGCTGGTGGCGGGCACCGGGTGCAACGCGGCGACGGGCCAGTACATGCTGCGGCCCCTGATCGAAAAGGCGGTCATCGACCTCGACGAGATCATTCTGGACCTGCAATGCGGTGTCAGCGGCGCCGGACGGTCCCTCAAGGAAGGTTTGCTGCACGCGGAATTGTCCGAGGGCACCCATGCCTACGGGCTGGGCGGCACGCATCGGCATCTTGGCGAATTCGATCAGGAGTTTTCTGCCGTGGCCGGTCGCCCCGTGCAGATCCAGTTCACCCCGCACCTTGGCCCTTTCAACCGCGGCATCCTCGCCACGGCTTATCTGCAGGGCGCGCCTGAGGTGGTGTTCGAGACCCTTCAGGCGGCCTATGCGGGCGAACCCTTTGTCGAGGTTCTGCCTTTTGGTCAGACGCCCTCCACGCATCATGTGCGCGGGTCGAATTTCTGCCACATCGGCGTGGCCGGCGACCGGCGCCCGGGCCGCTGTCTCGTGGTGGCGGCGCTGGACAATCTGACCAAGGGCAGCTCTGGTCAGGCGCTGCAGAACGCGAACCTGATGCTGGGGGTCGAGGAAACCGCGGGGCTCATGCTGGCGCCGGTCTTTCCCTGAGGCGCGTGTTCGCCATGGGCCGGATCGACGCGGGCAGGTCGGGGGGCATTGCCATCCGCGACGGGGCGCGGCAAATTGCTCGCCATCTCGCTTTTGATGGCGACGACGCTTACATCTGATGCACGCCCTGAGGAGAGGACGGTCATGGCTTTGAAATCGCTCAAAAAGCAACGTCGCGTGCAGGTCATTGCGCTGGCCACTGTGGCGCTGCTGATCTCCACCGTCCTGATTGGCTACGCGATGCGTGACGGCATCAACTTTTTCCGGTCGCCGTCACAAGTGGTCGAAGAGCCGCCGCAACCGTCCGAAGTCTTTCGCATCGGGGGTCTGGTGGCCGAGGGCACGCTGGTGCGTGGCGACGGCGAACAGATCCGGTTCAGCGTGACCGATGGCGGCGCAACGGTGCCTGTCGTCTACACTGGCGTGCTGCCCGATCTTTTCGAGGAAAATCAGGGCATGGTTGGCACCGGCCGCTACATCGGAGGCGTTTTCGAAGCCAGCGAGATCCTCGCAAAACACGATGAGACCTATATGCCGAAAGAAGTGGTCGATGCGCTCAAGGCGCAGGGCGTCTACCAGGAGCCGGAAAGCTAAGAGCCACTAAGATATACAAAAACTGTGCGCTTTCGTAAATTTCACCAGTAACACGG
>JBELMB010000219.1:6420-8346 GCA_042088665.1 Sagittula sp. | reverse complement strand
CCGGCCCGCGCCGCCCCCTGGCACGCGCGATCCGCGGCTCGATTTCTTTCGCGGGGTGGCGATGTTCATCATCCTGATTGCCCATACGCCGGGCAACTGGCTGACGCTCTGGATCCCGGCGCGCTTTGGCTTTTCGGATGCGACGGAGATCTTTGTCTTTTGTTCCGGCATGGCCTCTGCGCTGGCCTTCGGCGCCGCGTTCTCGCGGGCCGGATGGCTTTACGGCAGCGCGCGGGTCGGCTTTCGCATCTGGCAGGTCTACTGGGCGCATATCGGGCTGTTCTTTGCCACCGTGGCCGTGACCGTTTTCATGACCGACCTTGCCTTTACCTCGCGCAACTACTGGGGGCAGCTCAATCTCTGGGCGCTCTTTACCGAGAGCGAGAAATGGGAGCAGACGCACAACCTCCTCAGCATCTTTACCTTTGGCTGGGTGCCGAATTACTTCGACATCCTGCCCATGTATATCGTCGTGCTGGCGATGTTGCCGGTCCTCATGGCGCTCAAACAGGTCCACACGGGGCTGGTGTTTCTGGCCTGCATCGGCCTTTGGCTGGTCACCCAGATCTGGAGCCCGGGCTTCTCGGCAGAACCCTGGTCAGAGCGGGAATGGTTTTTCAATCCACTGGGTTGGCAGCTGATCTTTTACACCGGCTTTGCCTTCATGGCGGGCTGGTTGCCGCGGCCCCCGGTCACGGTCTGGCTGGTGGGGCTGGCCGTCGCGGTGGTCGTTCTGACGGTGCCGCTGGCCTATTTCCGGGTGATCCGCGAAGTGCCCGATATCCAGGCTTGGCGCGCAGCCAATGCGGTGTTCTTTGACAAGAGCGATTTCGGCATCCTGCGGTACGTGCATTTCCTCGCACTGGCCTACCTCGCATGGGCCGCCGTGGGCGAGCGGGGCAAACGCCTGCTGCCGCCCGACAATGATCACCTGTTGAGCACGCTCTGGGCCTATGCGCTGGCGGTCATCATGAAGGTCGGCCAGCAAAGTCTGGCGGTCTTCGTCACATCCATGGTGCTGGCCCGGGTCATGGGCATGGTGCTGGACGTCGTTGGCCGCACATGGTGGACGATGACCTGGGTGAACCTGGCGGGGGCCGCGCTGATCACGGCCACGGCCTTTGGCGCGGGCTGGATCAAAAGCCAACCCTGGAAACTCAAGAAAGAGGTCAGGACACATGCTGCGGCGTGACGTGATCACCGGGCTGCTGGCGCTGGCTGCGGCCCCGGCGGGGGCGGCGGGACAGAACATCTGCCCGATGACAGCCCGGAGGCCGGGACAGGACCCTGACCTGAAAGAGCCCCTTGCTCCGGGCGCGGCCCGGCCCTTTGACCTCGACACGCTGGTCGAAGAGACCCGGATCATGTCGCTGCGCCGCTATACCCCGGCGCATGACGTACCCCACGCCTGGAAAGCGCTGTCCTACGACGAGTTTCGCAAGGTGCGTTTCGACACGCGCCGCGCGGTCTGGACCGGCACCGACAGCCCCGTTCGCATGGACATGTTTCCTGCCGGGCTCTACTTTCCGCGGCCCGTCGACGTGCATGTGCTGGAAAACGGCATGTCCCGTCCCCTGCCCTTTGAATTCGACGTCTTTCGCCCGGACGCAGATTTCCCCGACCTGCCGATGCAGGGCATGGGGTATTCCGGCCTGCGCTTGCGCTCGCAGTTCGACAATCCCGAGAAGCACACGGAATACGCCGTCTTTCAGGGCGCCAGCTATTTCCGCGGCATCGGCAAGGGCCAGACCTACGGGCTGTCGGCCCGCGGACTCGCCATCGACACCGCCGAGCCACACGGCGAGGAATTCCCCGACTTCCGCGCCTTCTGGGTGCAAGCCCCGGCCCCGGGTGAGACCACGACCGTGATCCACGCGCAACTGGACGGGCCCTCGGTGACCGGTCTCTACAGCTTTGAGATCACGC
>JBELMB010000219.1:0-6410 GCA_042088665.1 Sagittula sp. | reverse complement strand
AGATCACGCCGGGCGCGGTCTTGCACATGGCGGTGACCGCGCGGCTTTTCCCGCGCAAACCGCTGGCCCACGTGGGCCTTGGCGCGCTGACTTCGATGTTCCAGTTCGACGAAACCAACCGCGACCGCTTTTCCGATTTCCGCCCGGCAGTGCATGACAGCGATGGGCTGTTGATCCACAACGGCGCGGGCGAAAAGATCTGGCGCCCTCTCGCCAACCCCCGCACCCTGCAGATCAGCGCCTTTCGCGACACGGATCCGAAGGGCTTCGGGCTGATGCAGCGGGCGGATCGGTACTCCGACTTTCACGACCTCGAAGCGCTGTACCACAATCGGCCCTGCCTTTGGGTGAAGCCGCGCGAGGCCTGGGGCAAGGGGCATGTGACACTGGTCGAGATCCCGACCGACAGGGAGATCTACGACAATATCGTCGCCTACTGGCGCCCCGACACGGTGTTGAACCCGGGCGACAGGCCGGTCTACAGCTATGACCTCTACTGGGGATCAGAGGCGACGCCCGGCACCCCTGCCCTGCCCCGCGTGTTGAACACCCGCGCCGGGGCGCGTGACGAGGGCGGCATCCTCTTTGCCATCGATTTTGCCCCCGATGGGCCACAGCCCACAAAGCTCGATGACATCACCTGGATGTTGCGCGGCAGCGCGGGCGAAGTGTCAAAAGGCGTCGTGCAGCGCAACCCGGAGACCGGCGGCCCCCGGCTTGCGTTCACGTTCCATCCCGGAGAGGCCCGTCTGGCAGAGTTCCGGGTGCAATTGCAGGGCAAGGCGGGCCCGCTGTCAGAGGTTTGGTTGTACCGATGGACGGCGTGATCGTCACGGGTGGGACCCCGTCCATGGATCCCTTTGCGCCACAGCGGGGCACCGCCGTCCCGCCCGCAATGGATGCTGCACACAGCGACGACAGGCCCATGTCCTCCGCGGGTTTGGTCGATCACCCCATGCGCCAAGATCTCGTGGATACAGGCGGCACGGACTGTGACATCGACCTGCTCCAGTCCATGCCCCCGCAAAGCCCCCTGCCCTTCGCCGCGCAGAGCCTTGCGGCAGGTGCCACGGCAGAGATGATGACGGGGGCGGCGACCGATCTGGAGATGGGCAAGCGGCCCATGGCATCGTCACCCCGGCAATGGCGCGCCTTGGTCTTTGGCCTGACGCTGGGCGGTACGGCGGTGTTGCTGGGTCTGCTGCACGGCTTTTTCGCCAAGGACGGGCTGACCGGGCTGGAGACCGCACTTTTGGGCATCATCGGCGTCACCTTTGCCTGGATCATCCTGACCGTCGCCACCATCGTGGCGGCCCTGCTGTGCCGCGGCCTGCGCCCTGCTGGACCGACCCGAAACACCACCCAAGGCGGCCCCCTGACCACCGCGCTGCTGATCCCGGTCTACAACGAAAGCCCGGCGGATGTGTTTGGAAATGCCGCCGCGATGCTGGCGGACCTGCAGCGGCAACGCACCGACAACCGCTTTGCCCTGTTCATCCTGTCCGACACCCGCAGCGCACAGATCGCGGAACAGGAATGGCGCGCCTTTCAATGGCTGCGCGACGCCGCCCCTGCGCAGACGCCCGTGTTCTATCGCCGCCGCGCCGAGAACACCGACAAGAAGACCGGCAACCTCGGTCAATGGATCCAGTCCTGGGGCGCCGCCTACGAGGCCATGCTGGTCCTGGACGCGGACAGCCTGATGTCGGGCCGGGCGATCTGTGTGCTGGCCGAGGCGCTGCGCAAGGACCCCTCGGCCGGGCTGATCCAGTCCTTTCCCGGGCTGATCGGCGCGCAGACCCTGTATGGCCGCATCCAGCAGTTTTCCAACGCCACCTACAGCTGGCTGCTGGCCGAGGGCCTCGCCCTGTGGACCCGGGACGAGGGCAACTATTGGGGACACAACGCGATCCTGCGCACCCGCGCCTTTGCGGCCTCTGCCGGGTTGCCGCATCTGCGGGGCTGGCGTGGTCGCCCACAGATGATCCTGTCGCATGATTTTGTCGAGGCCGGGCTCTTGCGTCGGGCGGGCTGGGCGGTGCGGTTTCTCGCCGTGCCCGGCAGTTTCGAAGAAACCCCCGCCACGCTTGTCGACTATGTCCTGCGCGACCGCCGCTGGTGTCAGGGCAATCTGCAGCACCTGCGTCTGCTGGGCACGCGCGGCTTTCATCCGCTGTCCCGCTTTCACCTCTTGTTTGGGGCGGTCAGCTACCTGATGTCGCCGGGCTGGCTGGTGCTGCTGATCGTCTGGGCCACGCTGGGCCTGACGGAAATGGTGCCGCAGCATTACTTCAGCGAAACCAACCCGCTGTATCCGCTTTGGCCGGAGATGAGCACCTCTCAGGCGATGGCCTTTCTGCTGTTCATGTACGGGATGCTCCTGCTGCCGAAACTGGCCGCCAGCGTGATGATCGCGGCGGCCCCGCGGTTGCGTCGCCGCTATGGTGGCGCGGGCGTGTTCTGGGGCGGTGTGCTGGTCGAGGTGCTCGCCTCGATCCTCTACGCGCCGATCATGATGGTGCAACAAAGCCTCGCCGTGGCGCAGTCGCTCACGGGGAGCGCTGTCGCTTGGGCGCCCCAGCGGCGCGGGGCGCAGGCCATCCCTGTGGGCGCACTCTTGCGGTTCCACGCGGTGGAAACCGTCCTTGGCGTGGTGCTGGTGACGGCGCTGAGCGCGGGCCTCGTCTCGCCTTGGCTCTGGCCAATTGCGGTCAGCCTTGTGCTTGCGGTGCCCCTCTCTGCGCTGAGCGGCGTGGATGTCAGCAATTTTGCGCTGAAGGTGGGACGTCTGGAAACACCGCACAGCCTCTTTGCGCCCGCGATCTGGCGGCGCGCACAGGCGGCCCGCGCCGAGTTGCGCACCTACCTTGAGGAAAAGCGCGTCATCCCTGCGGAGTGAACTGAAGGGCAATTGAGCCTGACTGCTCGTGGCTCAAAGCCACGGGCTTGCCCCCGGGTTCCGGAATGCGCCGCACAGCCGCCATGAACCCGCCGGTGAGTTTGCACCGTTCCACGCCGCTTCCCGGGGCTCAGGGGAGACACGCCGCGCTGGTGCCACACGCCCGGGTCGACAGCGGGACAGGCTATTGCGCCTCGAACCAATCCAGCGCGAGATCGGCCCAGCCGCGCGGGATGCTGTGCCCACCGGGGTGCAGGGCAAACTCCAATGCCGCGTCTTCGGCGCAGCTTTCCCAGGTCCGTGTCCAGTAGCCGTCAATGTCGTCAAAGCGGTCCGGGCGATTTAACCGGCACGCGTTTGCGAGGCGAAAGATCTCCAGCGTGCGAAAAATGTCCCCTTGGACCACCGCGCCCGGTGCGTCACGGCTGCCACCTCGCAGGATGCGCCCTTCGAGCGGCACCACCCCGTCCACCCAGCCATGCGTCACATGCAATTTCACGGGCCCCACGCAGCCCTCCGGGTGCGGGCGCCAGAAGCCCCCCGCGATGGCCGCATAGGCGGGATAGGCACCGGGGTCCTGACAGGCGAGGTAAGCCACCATGAAGGCGCCGTTGGAAAAGCCCGACAGCAACATCCGATCCGCCCCAAGGTCAAAGCGCGCGGCAAGATCGTCCCGCAACTCGGTCAGGAAGGCGAACTCTGCCCCCTGGTCCGACCCGCGAAAGGCCCAGCGATGCCCCGAACGCCCGCCCGACATGGGCAGCCCATCGGGCGCGACGACGGCGTAGCCTCGGGCCAGAGCCGCATCGACCATGCCCCGGTTGCGCATTGCCCCAGCACCAGAGCCACCAAAGCCATGCAGGTAGATCAGGGCCGGACGGCCCTCTGCCGGGACCTCGGGCTGCTCAATGACATAACTGCGCGCCCCGATTTCGCAGGGGGCCTCTGCCGTACCACAGGCCGCTGCCGGGGCGCCCGAGACACCAAGGCTCGCGCAGATCGTCCAAATCAGGCGTCTCATGTGCCGCTCTCTCCGTTTGCTTGCCCGTGTCGCGGGCTGTTTTCTAGGGTTTGCTCTTGGCTATGGGATTGCGCCAGTCTCTTTTGTCCGGTCTTGTGTCCGGTCTTTTGGCCCGTGTGTCCGGCCGGTTTTTCGGCCTGAGACATCGATCTGGCCAGAAACATCGACCGGAAAACTTGACCAGCCGTTTGAAAAGTCGCCCCGGTCAATCTCACAACCACCCACCCGCCGTAAACGCACCAACAGGCCCATGCGCAGCGCCGTGCTGCGGGGCCAATTCCAATCGTTTGTCGCTTGCCATGCCTTGGGCATCGAACGCCCTGCGACCGTCAAGAGACCAGCGGGTCGCGCCGTCAAGCCTCAAATGCCACAACAGGCAGGTTCTTGCGCACCCAGCCCGCGCCGGCCCCGGATCCCAACATGCCCTCCGGCACGTCGATCACGGAGGTCACACCCGCCTCCGTCAGCTTTTGCACGCTGTACCGGGACCGCACGCCGCGTGCACAAATCAAAGCAACAGGCAGGTCACCCGCCGCCGCCTTGACCGCCGGAACGAAATCCTCGCGCCGCATGTCGATGGCCACGCCGAAAGCAGGCACACCGGTTTGCGCCCATTCATCCGGCCTGCGGATGTCGACGAGGACGATCTCGCCAGCCTGCGCGCGCGACAGCGCTTCCTCGACGCTGATCCGTTCGTCTGCCACCGGGGGCACGAGGGCAAGATACCCCACCCCGCCGACGGCCACGATGCCCACGCCAATACCGATCCCCAGCATGGCGCGCCGGGACACTCCCCGGCGCGTGTTCCTGTCATCCATCCGACCGGCTCACTTGACCGGCGCAGAGGACATGAACTGCGGGATGGCGCGGTCTGATGCGGCCTTGGGCTCGATCGAGACCCAGTTGTTTTCCGCGAGAGAGATGTTGCCCGGGATGTCTTCTTCCCAGAAGCCGACCACATTGCTGGTGATGTTCAGGTACAGCTTGTCATCCACGATGCGCCAGAGGTTCGGGTTGCCCGGCACCTTGCCGCCCTTGGACACGCCATAGGCGCAATGGCCATCATACTGCGGCGCGTAGAATGCGGGGTTGCTCAGGAAGGTCTCGCGGTTTTCTTCCGAGGCAAAGGCGAACATGGCACCGTTGTATTCCGCACTGATGTCGGCGCGGCCCGGGACGCCTGCGGGCTGGGCTGTGCCCACGGCAGATTGTTCGAGACTGCGGTAGGCCACGACGTCATAGCCGGAGACGGCGAACGTCGTGTCATCGAGGTACTGCGGACCCGCAAGAAGCGGCGATGCAAGGAGGGCAAAGGCTGTGGCAAGAGCGAAGGATTTCATGGTGTGCGATTCCTGTGATGCGTGATGGCGCGACCCTAGCCGCCGGGCGGCATCCCTGTCAGCCGCACCTCCCGCACCTGTGATCGGGCGGCATCCGGCGTTAGAAGCGCGTGAGGTCGGGTGATGTCGGGGCCTCTCATCAACCACGCAAGGACGGGCCGCCGGGTCCTCCAGAATGGCCGCGCGGATCGTGAACAAACCCTCGGCAAATTGCGCGTTCTCTCCACCAGGGGTGACAAAAATGCTTTGCCGGGCCGCCTTGAGTATCCTCGGAACGTCACAATTGGGCGCAACCGAATGACCGGAGGCTCTTGGCCATTGTTACAAGAGACGGTGGTGCGTCATTACAGTGTTTCACGCCGGGAACACGCCTCGCGCGGGGCGGCTTTGCCGGAAGGGAGTCTATGGCGGGGCATGCGGACCCTACGCTCCTGATCACCACCCTTGGCGGCGCCGTCGCAGAATCGGCATACCCAGAACCAGAACGGCCGCGACCAGCACACATCCGCAGAGCATCAGCTTGGTCACCCATTCCATCGTGCCTTCGATGAGCAGAACATGCAGCACGGTGCCCCCCGCGATGACCCCGGCCAGACCGCGGTGCGCACGCCGCCACACGCGCAGGCGCGGCGCCATCGCCTTGCGCACCATGGCCAGCAGCGCCGCCCCAAGGACCGCCCACATCGCCAGGACACCCCAAAGCGAAAACGGCGTCGGCGACCTGAACAGCAGGGCATCGACAACATCCGGAGGGCTGGTCAGCCACAGGCCCGCCACATGCCCCAGCACCGCAAGCACCAGAAGCGCGCCGACCCAGCGATGCAGGTGGCGGCCACGCTGCATGGACATCCCGGGCAGCGGCCCGCCAATCAGCACAAGTTGCACCAGAACCAGCCCCATCGCGACGATCCCGGCAAAGCCCGCGCCGATGTAGACAGCATCCCGCCAGGCCAGAAGCGGGCTTTGCGCCGCGGCCCAGACAGGCGCCCCCAGCGCCAGACCCAAGCCGGCCCATGCCACGACTGCGCGCATTCGAAAGCCGACGTCAGGCCGGTTCAAGAACGAAATGTGCTTCGAGAGACGTGTCGCGGGAACTGGACATCACCGGCCGCAGAAAGACCGAAGCGAAATCATCGCTGTCATAGGCCAG
>JBELMB010000036.1:0-37811 GCA_042088665.1 Sagittula sp. | reverse complement strand
GGCTTGCTGATTGCCTTCATCTGCAATCACTGCCCTTATGTTAAGGCAATCGCGGACCGCTTGGCCACAGACGCGCGCGTTTTGCGGGACAATGGCATTGGTGTGCTGGCCGTCATGTCCAATGACTACCGGGCCTACCCGGCAGATGCCCCCGTCCAGATGCAGGCCTTTGCGACACAACACGGGTTTGATTTCCCCTATCTGGTTGACGAAGACCAATCCGTCGCGCGTGCCTATGACGCCGTTTGTACCCCGGATTTTTTTGGTTTGAACGCTCAGGGTGAATTGCAGTACCGCGGGCGCTTTGACGATGCGCTGCGAGGCGATGCCTCGAACCGGACCGCGGAACTGCGCGACGCAATGTTGCAGATTGCCAAGACCGGAGAAGGCCCGCGTGAGCAGATTGCCACGATGGGATGTTCGATCAAGTGGCGTTGACCCCGGATTAGCCAAGGCGCGCTCCGTGCCATCGTTGCGCGTCACGAATTGCCCCCATCGCCCATGCCGCCGGGACTTGGCGCGGGTGTTTCGCGCATGCCGTCGCCGGAACATATCCGGCCACCACCTTCCGGAGCCTTGGCCAAGCTGCCGCAGGACGGACCGTCCATGGACATCATCACCATCGCCCTGGCCCTCGCAACGGCGGCCATCTGGGGCCTCGTGACACAGCTTCAGCGGCGTGGGCTGGATTACGTCGATGGCCGCACCGGCGCATTGATTGTCGTGTTCTCATTTGCCGGGCTGTTCTGGTTGCTGGCACCATTCCTGATCGAATGGCATTGGTTCACAAACCCCGCGACGCTCATATTCGTGGCAAGCGGGATCATTGTCCCCGGGCTCGCCCAGCAATTCACGATGTTGTCGATAGAGAAACTCGGCCCGACCGTGACCTCTGTCGTGGCGGCATTTGTCCCGGTCTTTGCGGTGGGCCCCGCCGTCCTCTTTCTGGGCGAAACGGTCAACCTTCAGGCCGCTGCCGGCATCGCGTTGATCGTGTTTGGCATCGTGCTTGCGGTGCAAGCCAAGACGCGCAGCCTTGGGTCCTTTCCGCTGGTGTTGATCTGGCTGGCACTGGCGGCTGCGGCCGCTCGGGGAGTGGGGCAGCCGATCTCCAAGACCGGGCTGAACGCCCTGCCCGAACCCTTCTTCGCGACCCTTGTCATGGTGACCTCTGCCGCTGTCTTCATCGGCGTTGCGCACTTGCTGCGAGATCGCGCAACGATACAGTTTGCGGTGACAAGAAACCTGATCTGGCTGGTCGCGGGCGGCGGGCTTCTGGGCATTGGTTTTCTGTTGCTCTACGCGGCGCTCACCCTTGGTGACGTGGTCCTTGTCGCGCCCTTTATTGCGACCATGCCCATATGGGTCATCGTGTTTGATCACTTCATCTTCAGACATGACCGGATCGGCAAATGGCATGTCGCCGCCGCCGTGATCGTCACCATCGGTTCGGTCGTGCTGGTGACGCGCTAGGCGGCTCAGGCCCCGGCTTCGAAATCGATCAAACTGCGCAAAACGGTGCCATGTCGCATGTCATCGAACCCGTCATTGATCTGATCCAAGGCGATTTTCTGCGAAATGAACACGTCAAGGTCCATGCGTCCCTGCATATAGAGCTCGACGATCCGCGCCATATCCACACGGAATCGATTGGACCCCAGCAAGGACCCCTGTATCTTGCGCTCGCGCAGGAAATCAGCGCCGGTCAACTCAATGGTTTCGCCCTTCGAGAACAACCCGACCAACGTCGCCGTGCCATCGAATGCCAGCATCCTGAAGGCGTCTTCCGCCGTTCGCTTGGAACCAAGGCAATCCAGCGCGTGATCCACCCCGCCGCCTGTCAGGTCCATGACCTGCGCGACCGCGTCTCCGTCTCTTGGGTTCACGACGTCCGTCGCACCCAGCTTTCGGGCCAGCGCCAGCTTGTCCGCATTCAGATCGATCGCGATAACCCGCTCCGCCCCGGCGATATGGGCGGAACTGACGGCGGCCATGCCCACGCCGCCACAGGCGATGATGGCGACCTTGTCTCCGGGGCCGATCCCGGCCGTGTTCACGACGGAACCATACCCGGTCATGACCGCACAGCCGACCAGCGAGGCCCGGTCCAGCGGCATGTCTTCGCGGATTTTGACCAGCGCGTTTTCATGCACCAGCATCTGCTCGGCGAAGGAAGACAGGTTCATGAAGGTATGGACACGCTCCGTCCTGTCCCATTCCAATCGGTCCGAAGCACCGGGCGGCAGTTTCACCTCCGGGTTAAAGCACAGCGCCGGTCGCCCCGTCGTGCAATAGGCACAGGTGCCACAAAACACCGACAGACAGGTCACCACATGGTCGCCGGGTTTGACATAAGTCACTTCATCGCCGACCGCTTCGACAATCCCGGAGGATTCATGGCCCAGAACAACGGGCATTGGATAGGGTGTCTGCGCCTCCATGAAATGCAGATCCGTGTGGCACAGTCCGGCAAAAGCCGTCCGCAACAGAACCTCCCGGGACCTCGGCTTGCGCAACGAGACCTCTTCGATCTGAAGCGGTGTGTTTGGCTCAAAAAGGACAGCGGCTTTCATCACGTTCTTTCCTTTTGAAAAGGCCCGTCAGAAGGGGCGACGCCCAAGCGAGAAGGTCTGCCCTGTCGGGCCGCCCTCTGGCCGGGTCGCCATGTAAAGCGCGAGATCCGCGACCTCGCTGACCGGTTTCATGCGCTCTTGTGGTGGGAACATGGCGGGCAAGCCGTCCTTGAACTTCTCCAGAACCTCTTCGGCTGTGTGCGCCCTGTCGCGCCCGGTCCAGTTGAACATTTCGGTTGCCACGGGTCCGGGGATCAGGTTGTTGACGTCGATCTTGCGCTTCCAGACTTCGTTGGCGAGCACTTCGGTGAAAATGTGCAGGCCAGCCTTGGAGACAACGTAAGAGCTTTGGCCCGGTGCCGCGGTCTTGCCCATGCCAGACGACATGTTGATGATCTTGCCACCTTCGTTGATGTGATCGAGCAGATGGCGTGTGACGAGGTAGACGCCGCGAATGTTGACCTCGATCGTGCGCCACCAGACGTCCGGATCGGTATCGGCGACCTCCAGCCCGTAGGACAGATCGGCGCCTGCGTTGTTCATGAGAATGTCGATTGCGCCCAACGCAGTCACCACATCCAGACAGGCGTTTTTCGCCGCGTCAGGATCGGCAAGGTCTGCCGGGATCACATGGCACGCGACGCCGTGGGACCTGACGTCTGTCGCGACCTCGGCAAGGTCTGCCTCCGTGCGCGACAAGATTGCCAGATCCGCTCCGGCCTTGGCAAATTCGACGGCAATCGCACGGCCAATTCCGCGTCCGGCACCGGTGACGACCGCTGATTTGCCGGCCAGTGGTTTGGGATCAGGCATGGTGTCCTCCGTAGGGTGATGTGAATTTAGAATCCGACATTGTGCTGCCCCTTCAGACCGAGGATCTCTCTCGCCTCGGCAGGCGTGGCGATGTCCATCGACAGATTTTCAAGGATGCTGCGCATGATCCGCACCTGATCGGCGCTGGACGTCGCAAGCTTGCCCTTGCCGGCATAGACACTGTCCTCCAGCCCGACGCGAATATTGCCGCCCATGATCGCGCCCATCGTGGCAAAGTTCAGCTGGTGACGACCAGCACCCAGAACGCTCCAGACATAGTCATCGCCAAACAACCGGTCGGCTGTGCGGCGCATATGCATGAGGTGGTCCATGTCCGGCTGAATGCCGCCCAGAATGCCGAATATGGATTGGATGAAGAACGGTGGTTTCACCCAGCCCTTGTCGACGGCATAGGCCAGATTGTGCAGATGCCCGATGTCGTAGCATTCAAATTCGAACCGCGTGCCGTGATCCTGACCAAGGTGTTTGAGGATGTACTCGATATCGTAGAACGTGTTCTTGAAAATGAAATCTCTCGTATTTTCAAGGTATTCCGGTTCCCAGTCGTGATTGAAGGACTCGAACTTGTCGAGCACGGGGAACAGCCCGAAATTCATCGATCCCATATTGAGCGAGCACATCTCCGGTTTGGCCCTGAGCGGCGTGATCAGCCGTTCCTGTACGGTCATGTTGTGCCCACCGCCGGTCGTGACGTTGATGACGGCATCCGTCCGGGCCTTCACGCGCTCAAGAATGGGCAGGAACACCGCCGGATCGGGTGACGGCCTGCCGTCTTCGGGATCACGCGCATGCATGTGCAGGATGGCGGCCCCTGCTTCTGCAGCGCCGAGTGCGTCCGCAACGATCTGGTCCGGTGTCAGGGGCAGATACGGCGACATCGTCGGGACATGAATGGCGCCGGTGGTCGCGCAGGTGATGATGACTTTTCTTGTCTGTGCCATGGGGATCCCGTTTTCAGAGCGTTTCGACATTGCCGCAAACGCTGAGCGCCTGCCCGGAGATGTTTCCGCCCGCCGGTGAACACAGGAACAGCGCCATGTTGGCGACGTCCTGCATGCTGACCATCCGACGCAACGAGATTTTCCCAAGGTATTCTTCGCGCATGTCATCAAAGCTGGTGCCGAGGGCCTCCGCGCGCGCCTGAATAACACCGTCCATGCGCGGCCCTTCGACGATGCCCGGCAGAATGGCATTCACGCGCACACCGTCGGGGCCCATCTCGATGGCGAGGCTCTTGGTAAAGCCGACGATGGCCCATTTGGACGCCGCATAGGGTGTTCTGCTGGCATAGCCCAATCGCCCGGCAACCGATGCGATGTTGATCATTGCACCATGGGCAGAGGCCTTGAGCATCGGGGCTGCCTTGCGCGCACAATAGAACTGGCCGGTGAGGTTGATCGCAATCGTGGCCTCCCATGCGCCGGGATCGATGTCTTCGACATGCGCCGTCGGGCCAGCAATCCCTGCGTTGTTCACCAATATGTCGAGCCCCCCGAATTCGGCTGCGACCTCGTCGAAAAAGGCATCGACGCCGAGACGCTCTGAAACGTCCACCTGCCGGGCAAGGACATCTGGATGGGCGTCCTGCATGTCCCTGACCGCCCCTTCGGAGACGTCGAAAACCGCAACCTTGGCACCGGCCCGGATCAGGGCATCGGCGATCGAGCGCCCGATCCCGGCGGCGCCTGCAGAGATGACGGCGCGCATGCCTTCCAGCGTGACCCCAAGGTCGTTGGCGCCTGAAATCATTGCATTTCTCCTTAGTCCAGCGGTGCGAGCACGTCCATGGAATTGGGCAGCCACAAGACGATGTCAGGGAACAGCGTGAGCAAGAAGATCACGACAACCTCGACCAGAACAAACGGGATGATCCCGCGGTAGATCGTGGCCATGGAAACGTTGTACTTCTTGGCGACGCCGTGGATCACAAAGACATTGATGCCCACCGGCGGCGTGATCTGGCCCATCTCCATCATGATGACCATGATCACGCCAAACCAGATCGGATCGAACCCCAAGCCGACGACCGTCGGAAACAGGATTGGCAGGGTCAGCATCATCATGGGAATGATGTTCATCACCATACCCAGCACCAGATAGAGCAGCAGGATCAGAACGTAGATCACGTATCGGGACACATCGAGCGTGTTCAGGAAGTTCGCAAAGGACAGCGGCAGATCCGTGAGCGTGATGAAGTAACCCAGCAGCCCGACCCCGATCAGGATCGTGAAGATCATGGCACTGGTCGTCGTGGCCTCCAACAGGGCGGCAAACAGTTTGCGGCTGTTGAACCCCTTGGCAAAGAGCGCGATCAGAAGTGCTCCGCTGGCCCCGACACCGCCTGCCTCGGTGGGCGTCAGGATGCCGGAATAGATGCCTCCGATGACGGCCGCAAAGAGCGCGCCAACGGGCCAGATGTCAAAGATGGACCGCGCAATTTCACGCGCCGTGAACCTTTCCGACTTGGGGCCAAGCTTGGGGTTGATGACGCATTGGATGTAGGCGGCAAAGGCAAAGCCAAGCGTCAGGATGATCCCCGGCACGATCCCCGCCATGAACATCTTGCCTATCGATTGCTCGGTGATGATGCCGTAGACCACAAAGCCAATACTGGGCGGGATCAGGATCCCCAATGTGCCACCGGCGGCCACAGCGCCCGTGGCGAGTGAATCGTCGTAGTCGTATTTTTTCATCTCGGGGATCGAGACCGATCCCATCGTCGCCGCAGACGCGACGCTGTCACCGCAAATCGCCGCAAATCCACCGCAGCCCGCGACGGTTCCGACCGCCAACCCGCCGGGAAGACGCCCGAAAACCTTGATCCCGGCATTGTAGAGTTTGGCACCGATCCCCGCGTGCAGGATCAAGAAGCCCATCAGGAGGAAAAACGGGATCACGCAAAAGAAGTAGACCGCCACCGCGTCATAGGTGTTGATCTTGGCCACATTGAACGCGACCCGGCTTCCGATGAGGTAGAACAGCCCGGTGAGCCCCGCAAAGGCCATTGAAAACCCGACCGGGAACCCGAGCAAGAGAATGATCATCAGGAAGGCGGTAAACAACAGGCCGACGGCGGGCGAACTCAGATCCGGCGCGATGCCCTTGAGGATCAGGCCCGAAAACATGCCGAGAAGGGAGACCACGACAATCACCGCCAGGACGATCCCGAATTTGGTGCGGTCCCTGATGTCTTGATAGAGCCCTGAGAGGTGCGAAAAAAGCAGACTGACCAGCGTCATGGCAAGCAAGAAGGTGCCAAGCGCCACGACGGCATAGAGCACCCAGAAGGGCATCGCGATGATGTCGGAAATTTCTTCGCGTCGAAACGCCTCCATCGCGCGTGCGGCACTGAGCCATGCCATCGCACCAAAGATGAAGGCACCCCAACTGTTGAATATGCTTTGCAGGATACTGTTCGTGCGGGCGGACATCATCGATGTGATGAGGTCGACCGACACATGCTGGTTCTTCAGCATGGTGTAGGCGATGCTGAAGAACGCCATGAACACCAGCATGTAGGTCTGAAGTTCAATCATGCCGGACATGGGTCTGCCGAACGCCATGCGGCTTACCAGATCGACGACCATCGCAAGAGACATCAGCAGGGTGACGATGGCAGCCCCGTAACACAGGTATCGACACACCGGGTCCAAGACAGCGTGCAGGGCCCGGCCGATCCGACCAAAGAGGTCATCGCCGGCAACGGCACGCGGCGGTCCACCGCTTTCCAGTTGCGCAATGTCAATCGGTGCATCCGTATCCGGCTCTTGCGATGTCATCAAATCGTCCTTCCAAGACCTGGGATGGGCGGCATGGTTCGCAAGAACCACGCCCGGTCATGGCATCTTTAGGGGGTGATGAGACGCCTGACCAATCGCAGGGAATGGCCTCGGCCATTCCCCGGACTGTCGTGGAGGATTACTCCTGCCAGCTGTCGCCCCACCACTCGGCCGCGGTGTAGTCCATGCCCTTGAACTCGGCGGTGTACTCGCGCACCTTGGCAAGGATCGCTTCGCCATCGTTGCCCTTTTCAGCCATCAGAGCCATCCAGGTGTCATAGGCTGGCTGTGTCTGCGCGACCCACTTGGCCTTTTCTTCTTCAGACAGGCGAATGATGTTGTCGCCCCGGCCTTCCATCTTGGCCACAGAAGAGCCGCGACGGTTGTCCACGATCGCGCCGGTGAAGTTGGTCAGCTCATTCTCCATCGATTTGAAGACCTCGCGCTGCTCGTCCGTCAGACCATCCCAAACCGGCTGAGCCATGGTCATCGGGATCATCACGAAGGGCCCGCCCACGAGCGAGTGGTTGGACGTGTGGTCCGTCATCTTCCACTTGATCAAGGGTGCCGTCGGGAACCAGATGCCATCGATCGCCTTGCGCTGCAGCGACACGTAGAGGTCTTCGAGCTTGATGTTGCGCGGTGTGGCCCCCAGCAGTTCACTGTATGTCACGCCCGACTTCGAGAACGCGCCGATTTCCAGCTTTTGCAGATCTTCCAGCGTGCGCACGGGTGCCACGTCCTTGTGGATGTGCAGATTGAAAAAATCCGAGACGTGGAAGCCCAGCGGCACAAGTCCTTCGAACTCGGCCTGAACCTCGGGGATCTCATTGTACATCTTCTGGAAGACATGCGCCGCTTCGACCGTGCTGTCGAACTGGAACGGCAGGGTCATGACGTGCGTGGTCGGGAACAGGCTTTCCTGCGTAAAGATACCCGTCGTCACAACCACGTCGACAAGGCCGGATTTCAGGCCATCGACGGTTTGCGGTGCCTTCACGAGCGTGCCGCCGTGGAACCACTTGAACGTCAACTCGCCATTTGTGCGGCGGGTGACTTCCTCGAAATAGGGCTTGTAGACAAATTCCACCAGATAGTGGCTTTCCGGCTCGTAGCTGCCGACCTTGAGTTCTTTGGCCCAGGCTGTCGGTGCGCATGCGACGGCGACCGCCGCCCCGAACGCAAGTGTCTTCATCCAGTTGGTCATTTTCATTCCAGTCTCCTCCATTTTGCGATTTCGGTGCTTTGGCGCACTCTTTTGTGTGGGTCGTTCGGATGGTGTGGGCGGCTAGTCCATTGCCGCCAGCTCCCCCTCAAGTCGTTCGATTTTCTGCAGGATTTCTTGCCAGCCCGGCGCCCATTCGAGGAAACCGGTGTCCCAACGGCCATTCGCCCCAACGAAATGAGCAAAGGGGATGGCATCCTGATACACATCGATCCCGGCAAAGATTCTGGTGTCCGCGATCATGGCGTAGGGTTTGTCCTTGATGCTGCGCGCTTCTTCGAAGGCATCCAGCACCTCGGGAATCGAGTTGCCGTTGATCTGCCGCGCGTGAAAGCCAAAGGCTTCCATCTTGTCCTTGACCGGCTCGACCGCGAGCACGTCGGACGTCTTTCCCGTGGCGCCAAGATCGTTGTTGTCGATGATGACGACAAAATTTGACAGCTTCTGGTGGGCGGCAAACATGAAGGCCTCCCAGACGCTGCCCTCGTGCAATTCGCCGTCCGAAAGCAGGCAAATCACCCGCTTGTCGCTGCCTTTCTTGCGCTCGCCCAAGGCGATACCCGCGGCCTGACTGACCCCGGTGCCCAAGGACCCCGAGGTGATCTCGAACCCGCGGGCGCCCTCGATCGGGCTTTGATCGATGGGCGAGCCATCCGCGCCCATCGTGTGCAGTTCTTCCATCGTATAGAGGCCCATTTCGGCCATCGCGGCGTAGTTGATGATCGTGTCGTGCCCGTTGGAATTGACAAAGCGATCATGATACCAGCCGTTCCCGTCCGGACGCATTTCATCGAAATAGAGACAGGCGCCGACATCGGAGAGCGCGACGCCTTGCCCGGCATAGCCACCTCGCTGCATGCAAATACTCACTACGTTCCGGCGCATCTTGGCCGCCCAAAGCTCCAGTGTCTTCAGACGCTTCTCGGAGTTGCTGGTCATTGCGCCACCTCCATGATCCGTTTCGCCAATGCAGGTCCGTCGAGGCCAAAGTGCTGACGGATGTGCCGCACGGACCCACCGGGCGCCCAACTGTCGGGCACGCCGATACGGGTGATGCGCGGCCCGCGCCCGACCTTGCTGGTGACCTCGCTCACGAGTCCGCCCAAACCCGTCGAGATCTGATGGTTCTCGATGGTGACGATCTGGTCGTGCGCAAAACAGTAGTCGAGGATTTCCTGTTCGTTCACAGGCTTGATCGTCGGAACATGCAGCAAGGAATGATCAAATCCCTCATCCGCAAGGATATCCGATGCCTCGACTGCCCATTGGGAGGCGTGGCCGCAGGAGATCACGCCCACACCCGATCCGGTGCGCAGCGGGTAGGTCTTGCCCAGTTCGAACTTGAAACTCTTGGGGTCAAGCCAGCTTGGCGTCGTCCCGCGGTGTCCGCGCATATAGACCAGCCCCGGCGTTTCACAGGCTACATCCAGCGCCTGGGCAAAATCCGTTACATCCATCGCATCGATGACGGTGGCATGGGGCACAGCGCGCAACATGCCAAGGTCTTCGGTGCCCTGGTGATGGATCGGCGCAGGGCTCGTGATGCCCGGCGTAAACCCGATACAGATGCCGGTGTTCCGGCTGGTGCCCATGCAGATGACCATCTGGTCAAAGCACCGGCGCGAGGCGTAGCTGCCAAATGTTGACGTGATCGGAACAAATCCCGCCTTGGCCAAACCCGCTGCGACACCAACAAGGTTTTGCTCGGCCATGCCGACATCGACATATTGGTCCGGCAACTCCTTTGTAACTTTGAACAGATCAACATACTGGCTGAGATCCGCGCTCATCATGATGACATCATCACGACGCTTGCACAGATCAAAGCTGATGTCGTCAAAGGCGGACGAGACCTGGCTGCGATCTTCTCTTGCTAGAAGCATGGGAATTGAACCTTTGCGGCGGTTTGAATTTCATATGGATCCGGCGACATTGAACCCTCCCCCACCGGCATCGATGTGCGCACCGGTGACCAGAGACGCCGCGGGTGACATGAGCCACAGCGCGATGTCGGCGATCTCTTCGGGCTGTCCGATCCGACCCATCGGAATGGAGTCTTCGACAGCCCGCTTCAGATCAGGGTCCGCATCCAGACCGGCGGTCATGGGGCTGGCAACGGCGCCGGGGCGCACGGTATTGACGCGTATGCCTTCGCGCGCGACTTCCTTTGCGAACCCTTTGGAAAACACGTCGACGGCGCCTTTGGAGGCTGCATAGACGCTGTGCCCGGGCCGCCCCCCGATCGTGGCGGCCATTGACGAGACATTGATGATGGATCCGCCTTTCCCACCGGATTGGAGGGACATGGCCCGGGCGGCTTCGCGGCAGCAGATCATCAGGCCCGTGATGTTGATCGCGACAAGCCTTGAGATCGCAGCAAAATCCAGATCCCGCACCATTGCTCCGACAAATGTGCCCGCGGCATGAAACGCCGCCGTCGGCGGGCCAAAGCTCCGTGTCGCCTCTGCATAGGCGGCGAGGACGTCCTTTTCTTCGGAGACATCGGCAGCCATGAAGCGCGCCGCCCCACCCGCCGAGGCGATTTCGCTGACCAGCCGCTCCGCCGAGGCGCGCTCTGCCTCAAGCGAAAGCAGTGATACGGCGTAGCCCTGCCTCGCGGCAAGGCGCGCTGTCGCGGCACCCATCGCACCGGCACCGCCCGTGATCAGGCAATGCCCGTTCATCGCAAAACGCGCATGTCAACGTCCTCCCAACCCCGCTGCGCACTCCGGTTTTCGGATTGTTTACGCGCGGGGAATGAGGTCAGAGGTCTGACCTCTTGAAGACGCTAGATCGGAGTCGTCTGACCTGTCAACACAATCCTTGTCGAAGCCCGATGAATCCGTTTTCAGGTCTGGTCAGAGCCGCAGGGCGTCAGACGTGCTTCAAAGCACTCAGATGAGAGCTGACTTTTGCAGGAGGAACGAGTTTGTGCGCGACTTCCGGAATACTGCCGTGAAAGTCGAAGGCCTCAGGGCGTTCCGCTGCAAAACGAATATCCACGCGCGCGGTATTGAACCATGTCACGGAATAGCTCAGCACCGTGCCACGATCCGTCTGCGTGCTGTATTCGACCAGCAATGCGGGATCCCCTTCTCGCAGGCCGAGACGACCGGCGGTGTCCATAGGGGTTGGCACCACGGTCACCCGCCCGTCCGACCGCTTCAACTTGCTGTCGAGTTGCGACTGGTACATGGCCACCAGCGTGTTCGTATCCACGTCAAAAGCACTGGCATCGAACGCCTTGCCTTCGACCTCGGCACAAACCGCATCAATCGTGCGCTGAACCGGCAGATCATCGGCGCGCACAACACGGTCAATCAGCCAGTAGTTGCTGCCAACATTGATGTTCAGCAGATCCGCGATGGTGGCGTCGGCCGGTCCGCACTCGATCGACACATCAGAGACAGAAGGTGTCAGACCACTTTCACGGATCAGATTGGGCGCGCTGCGGATGAACGGCAGAGGCACAACGACCGGTTTTGCCTCGGTCGGCTTGCGGACAATCGTACCGACGCCCCATTTCTTCTCGATCAGACCGGCTTGCCAGAGACTGCCGAAGGCTTCGCGCAGCTTGGCGCGGCTCACGCCCATGCTTTCCGACAGCTTGACCTCGGACGGCAGCCGGTCGCCGTCCTCGAAATCAGTCTCGATCATTTTGCGCAGACGCAAGGTTATGTCGTTCGGATCGGCCAGCCCCTGCCACCTCTAAATCAAACACTTGGTTCAGAAGTCACGGAAAGACGTCTGACCTCTAACCGCTATAGCAGGTCTGTCGGGTTTTCAAGCCGGGAGCATGAACATCATGCACAGTTGGTTTCCGCCTGAACAGGATCGTCCTCGATGGACAAGCGGCTCTCTTTGAACCCCTTGCCCCACACCTGCATGGCCTCGATGACGGGTTCAAGGCTGCGGCCAAGGTCCGTCACCTGATACTCGACGCGCGGCGGCACCTCCGCAAAGACGTGGCGAGAGATGATGCCGTCCGCCTCCAATTCCCTGAGTTGCAAAGTGATCATCCGCTCGGTCGCGTTCGGCGCGAGGCGGCAAAGTTCGCTGAACCTCTTGCGACCACTCAGCAGGCGGCAGACGAGGATCGGTTTCCAACGGCCGCCAATAACGCTCAGCGTCGCTTCGACATCGCAGCCGGTTTTCCAGTTGTACTTTCTTGCCATGTGCTCCGTCCTCGCAACCCGATTTCCTATACTTACAAAAATGTAGGTTCTTGTCAAAATCGAGGTGTATCCGCATTTTGGACCGCAAATTGTGAACAGCTTGATGGAGGACACCACATGAAAGCTCTTGGATACAGCGAACGCGGACCGATCTCGGCCCCGAACTCCGTTGTCGCATTCGACGCAGAGATGCCCACGCCCGGTGCGCGCGACCTGCTGGTCGAAGTGCGCGGCGTATCGGTCAACCCCGTTGATGTGAAAGTCCGTGCCAATCGCCCGCCCGAAGGCACGCGCACCCTCGGGTTTGATGCGGCCGGTGTCGTGAAAGAGGTCGGTGCGGATGTCACCATGTTCAAACCCGGAGACGAAGTGTTCTACGCTGGTGAATTCACCCGCCCCGGAACCAACGCAGAGTTTCAGGCGGTGGACGAACGCCTTGTGGGCCGCAAGCCCGCCTCGCTGGATTTTGCAGATGCCGCAGGCATGCCCCTGACCAGCATCACGGCGTGGGAAATCCTGTTCGACAGCTTTGGCATCAAGGAAGGCGAAGGCGCCGGAGAAGCCATCCTGATCGTCGGCGGCGCCGGTGGCGTCGGCTCGATCCTGATCCAGCTGGCCAAGAAGCTGACCGGCCTGACAGTGATCGCAACCGCCTCCCGCGATGACACGGTCACATGGGTGAAAAAGATGGGGGCCGACCATGTCATCAACCATCGCAACCCACTCAACGAAGAGATGAAAGCGCTTGGCATTTCGCCGAAATACGTGGCGACGCTGAACCAGACAGACCAGCATTTCGACGCCATCGTCGACCTGATCAAACCGCGCGGTCACATCGCCTTGATCGATGACCCGCAGGGCATCAACATCGGCGCGATCAAGCTCAAGGCCCTGTCTTACAGCTGGGAGTTCATGTTCACGCGCTCGATGTTCCAGACCGACGACATGGATGCCCAAGGCAAGCTGCTGACACGCGTGTCCGAGATGCTCGACAGCGGTGACCTGATGTCGACCGTGAACAAGAACTGTGGTGCGATGAGCGAGGCAACCCTGCGCGAAGCGCTTGCGCATCAGGAAGAAGGCTCTGCAATCGGCAAGACCGTGCTGAGCGGTTTCGGCAGCTAAACCATGAGCGGACCTCAGACGGCCCCCCTGACGGGCAAGGTCATCATCCTCACCGGTGCCACAGGTGGCATCGGTGAAGCCACGGTCAAGCGGCTGGCCGCGGACGGGGCAACGGTCATTGCCTCGGGCCGCAACCCAGAGAAGCTCCGCGCGTTGGAGGAACTCGGTCCGAACGTTTTCGGCCACAGCGCCGATGTCTCAAAGGAAGAGGAGGCGCGTGGCCTTGTCGCGCGTGCCGAAGCCGACTTTGGCAAGCTCGATGTGCTGGTGAACGGCGCCGGCATCGTCGGGGAAAGCGGTCGCATCGAAGAGCAGACGCTGGAGGCCTTCAACCACGTGATGGACGTCAACGTCGGCGGCGTATTCCTGATGATGAAACATGGCGTTCCCGCCCTGCGTCGCAACGGCGGCGGGGCAATCATCAATATCTCGTCGGCTGCGGGGCTGATCGGTGGGCGTGCCACGATGCCCGCCTATTGCGCCAGCAAACATGCGGTGGTGGGCCTGACGAAGAACGGCGCAAAGGCCTATGCAGCAGAAGAGATCCGCGTGAACGCGGTCTGTCCCGGTCAGATCGACACGGAAATGCTCGCCGCCGTCGAAGCCGATGCCTCACCCGAGGACGCCGCCAAAGCCAGGGCCATGGTCATCGGTGCCATTCCCGCGGGACGTTACGGAGACCCGTCAGAAGTCGCCGCCTTGATCGCGTTTCTAAGCCGCGATGACGCCAAGTTCATCAATGGCAGCATATACACAATCGATGGGGCGTTCATGCCCTTCTAGAGCAAACCGGGCCGAATTGGACGCCGCCCTGGCGCTTTCACAGGCACGAGACCAGTTGGTAGAAACGGGGTGCGACGGCGACAAAGCGCATCTTGCCTCGCCCAAAGTCAAAGGACGCAGCACATGGATCTGAATCTCAAGGGCAAGAATGCCGCAATCGCTGGCGCCACCCGCGGCATCGGTCGCGCAATCGCCGAGTTGCTTGCATCCGAGGGCTGCAACGTCGCAATTTGTGCACGAGACGGCGCCGCCGTTGAGGCAACTGTCGACGCGTTGAACGCCATCGGCGGCTCCGCCATCGGTGCGTCGGTGGATGCAACCGACGGCGTGTCACAGGCCGCATGGATCGACCGGTCCGCCGAAACCTTTGGCGGGCTGGATATCTTCATCGCCAACGTGAGCGCCTTGAACCAGGGCACGGATGAAGCCGCATGGCAGCAAAGCTTTGACGTCGACATGATGGCGACGTTCCACGGCGCCGAGGCCGCGATCCCGCATTTGAAGACATCCGATGCGGGGTCGCTGGTGTTCATTTCATCCATCGCGGCCTTGCACACGCCCGGTGGCCCGAAGCCCTACGGCGCAATGAAAGCTGCGGTGATCAACTATGCCAAGGGCCTGGCGCGCAGTCTTGCCCCCGAAGGTGTGCGCGTGAACGCCGTCTCGCCGGGCAACATCTACTTCGAAGAGGGCGTCTGGGGCAAAACCGAACGCAACAATCCCGAGTTTTTTGCCAAACAAGTTGCGGCCAACCCTATGGGGCGCATGGGCACCCCGCAAGAAGTTGCGCAGGCCGCCGTGTTTCTGGCCAGTCCAGCGGCGAGTTTCGTGTCCGGCGCCAACCTTCTGGTCGATGGGGCGCTTACTCTGGGCGTGCAATACTGACAAACGCAGCCGCTTTGCCCGGGGAGGAGCGCGTCAGCGGTCGCTCTCCCCAAAACGTGCCTCACCTGACCAAGTGTCACTGCACCCATGGCGACCGGCCAACAGTGGACAAAGAGTGCGTGTCACGTCGGGGTCTGATCCCCGCGCCAGAGTCGTGATGGTATCAGCGCGGACGACGGCTGAACGAAAATCTCACGGCATCTTTCGTGTCCGATTGCCACGCGCCCTCTTTGCAGTGCACAACCCGAAAAGACACGACATGTCCTCTTGTGTTTTTGGACAATGGCGCAGGCAGGGATGCGGACATCAATGGGTCCCTAGCCTGCAGCAATCCTATCAAAGGGAAGAACCGGCACTGACCATTCTCTGCCTTTGGCCAAAGTCCGGTCCTCGGCGTTCCACATCGCCTCCACAATCGAAGCCTTCATCTTGCGTCTTTGATCCCGGCATTCATCCAAGTTGTTCAGATTGTTAAATTTCCATTCTCCCTGCCGCAGCAATGTCGTCATGTTTTGTGGATCCTTCGGAAAACTGAAACGCAGATTTCTGACATGACCCATGGCCACGCCGCGCGTTCAATTCCAGAAACCCGCTGCAAAAGGGACTGCCCTTGTATGCCGCGGCCCGGCGCGCATTGCGACGCGTCCAGAAGTGTCGCTGGCAAATCCATCCACTGGACCTAACCCTCAAACCGGGCACCAACGGCAACACGTCCCGGCCACCGCAGGATCAATGGCACCCGAGTGAGTGTTTGTTGCACAAATCGTTCGGAGGGCGGTCTTCCCCTTTCCGCGGACGGACCTATCCTCCGGGCATAATGCTGAGTATGCCAATTGCGGTATAGTGGTTGAGAACCACTATTCGGATTTGGACCTCAGCGACCTGCCGGTCGAAGTCCCGCGCCATGCCCCGCCCGGCAACACATTCACAGAATGTGTGAGAGGCGGGCTCTGCCCCACCAGTTTCACACAATGCACCCACTGACCGACAGGGTTATGGGCAGCATGATCCCGACAGGTTTGCTTTCGACGCGGTTCCGGCGATGGTATCCGCTCCACCACCGCCAGATGGCGCGACAGAGGTATCGCGACGCGTTGACCGCTTTGTTCCGAGTGATAGCCCCGGCACTGGTGGGCTTGCACGATTTGGCATTCTTCCGCGGCGGGATGACGGCGTGGGCATGGCGTTCGGCAATCGCATCGTGGCCTTTGCGCGTGTCGTAGGCCCCATCCATTGCCCGGCAGGCGATTGCGAAGCAATCTGCCGAGAAGGGGCGGTTACGGACCCGGTGTCCTGATCGGGCGGGATTCGATTGAGCAACTCGGGCAGCTTTGGCGCGTCACCGACATTACTGGTGGCGACTTCCACGGCTCGGACTTGCAGCGTTCCTGCGTCGATCCCCATGTGTATCTTGCACCAAATGCGCGGCTTTGGGTCACCGTGCTTGCGCGCTCTCACCTTCGGATTTGTTACCTGTACTGTCGATCAAAAGGTTCAGCGGCCCGGTTCCTCCGCGATGCGGGAGGCTGACATTCAGGGTCTTTTGGCCCCTCTCGGCAGATTGCTCCGCAATCGCCTGCCGGGCAGTGGGACGACGTGAAGGACTTGGAAGTTTCCCCTCGCTGCTTCGCTCAGAACGAGCTTTTCCGATGTCAGGGCGGACTCCGCCCGCCGCAGGTTCCCTTTCTCAAGCTCCTTCAAGTGGGTGAGCTGTGACCGCTGCATCCCACCATAGAGCTTCGGCCATCGATAAAAGGTTTGCTGCGTCCCACCGATCTGGCGCACCGCCTCGGCAACCGTTGCACCTTGTCCTTGCAGAACTTCAGCTTGCCGACGCTTTTATAATTTATCTTCAGGGTTTTCTCGCTTTCCAGCCATCGCTGGCCCCCCAAATCTACGGGACAATCTATCCCGGTTGATGGATCACTTTCAGGGGTTTTTTCCATTGTCATACAATGACGATAGGGGACACGGGATGAGCTTTTACATCGACCAGCCATTGAAATGGCCGGGTGGTGCGGTGTTCGGCAACATCTGTGTGCTCAACCAACGGCACAACCAACGCGCGACGCTTTTCCGGGAAGCCCTTCAAGAGTTCGCCCGCGTGATCGACGCCGACCTGGACCTCTTCAAAGAGATTGCCCAGATGATCATGAACGGTCAGTCCACAAAGGACATCACACGCAGCTTGTCACACGGGCGCAGCACGGTCGAGTTTCACCGAAACAACATTCGGTCCAAGCTGGACCTCAGACATGGCGGAAAGAACCTGTGCAGCTTGCTGCTTTCCTTGCAGTAGAGGATCCATGCGGAATTTCTCCTTATTTTGCTGGCATTAATCTACAACAATACCGGGAAACCTCTGTTGCTACCATCACCGCATCTAAAGCCAGATCTTTGAACAACAGAGATGACCTCGAACGACAACCCACCCTGATCAATGGTGAAAAGGATGGATTGGCGGAGGGACTTTCCCGCCGCTCGCTCTTTATGGCGGCAGGGGCTGAGGGCGTTGGCGGGGCGGCCAGCCTGCTGACCAGCTCCTCCGCGCAGGCCCAATCGACCGACTGGACGCAACCCGGCAACAACAATGGTGTGATCGAGTTGCAAAAGATCACCGGAACAGAAGTCTTGGGCACGGTGGGCATCGATTTTTACGGCCATTGCGCGATCAAGATCGCCTCACCGGGCGGCGCAATGCTCTTGTTTGACCCGTGGCGTGACGATCCCTCCGGCGCCTGGGGTCTGTGGTTCAGGAATGAAGTCCCCGAAACGCCGGTCTATATCTGCCTGTCGACGCACACCCATTTCGACCACGATGCCATTCATCGCCCGATCTCGACCATGTTTCTGGACCGGATGGTGGGGCATTTTGAATTCGCTGAAGTCAAGATCACCGGGTTCGCCGACAAACATGTCTGCCGCGCACCGTCGTGGTACGACTGGACAAACGCCTTGGCCGAGTTTGGCGTAAATGCCTGCCCGCCGGAAAATGTGAGCGACATGGATAGGGTGGTCTATCTGGTCGAAACCGGCGGCATCCGGACATTGATCTGGGGTGACACCCGGCACAATCCGCAGGCATTCCGGGATGCCATCGGACAGGTCGATGTTTTGACGCTGCCTGTCGATGGCTCGCAGCAGCACGCGGATGACTGGGTCAAATCGCGGTAGAGCTTCAAAATGCTGGACAGCGCGAGCCTGTTTCTCGAAGCCGGAGATGTGGCCGGTATGGACCGCGAGTTCATGTATTTCGGCAATCACGCTCAAACCAGCTGAGCAATTGCGCGGGAGCGGGCGGGGACGAACCCCCTGCCCGCCCTCCGGCTGTGGTTGAGTGTTCAGGCGCAGCCATCGGATATCAGACAGCTGGGGTGCCTTGTCGGCTTGCGGGCTCGCCCCCCTGGCCTCAGAACACGGTGTTCACGGTCCGAAGCCCGGCTTTGCCGCCGGACGTCGCCGAAAAAAAGCCCTGCGCAATCTGAACGGAATTGTTTCCACCGATCGCAATGCCTTACGGCAACGTGGCGTGCCCATGAAACACCGCTCTCATGAGAAGCGGTTACCCCTCGGGCAACGCAACCGGTCAGCAGGCCGCCCGCACTGGCTTAACAGTCCCCACATACTGAGTTTTTTACCCGGCAGAGCCTGCCAAAAACGCCTTGCGAAACCAGCGAGGCTCCCATCGGGTTTGCCGGGACATGCGCTGTCGGGCGGTGACCCTTGTCATCTGCGGCAGGCCAAAGGAGCGACTGGCCAAAGGTTTGGCGCTACGCCCGGTCGCCATGCAAACGGCGCCCAAAGATCTTCGCCTCCACCATCAGCCTCGCAGCAGCTGCCAGCTTTTGGTTATAATTCCTCAGCCAAGACCAATAGACTGGTCTCTGCGCAATTGGGAGTTCGGCATGCAAAAAGCTCGGTTCGTTGGAATAGATGTTGGAACGACCTCCGTCAAAGCGGCGGTCATTGACGAAACCGGCCAAGTCGTATCGCGCTTTTCGCAAAGCTACGGGACGCAAAGGCGTCCGGGCGGGATCGTCGAGCAAGAGCCAACGGATTGGCTAAGGTTGGTCTCGCAGGCTTTGAACACCATGGATGTGCAGGGCGTTGTCGCCGCAGGTCTGACCAGTCAGGTCAACACCCATGTGTTTGTTGACACGGATGGCCGGGCCCTTGTCCCAGCAATTGTCTGGCAGGACGGACGGGCGCAATCGGTCGCGGCGGATCTCGATGCACAGGTCACCGAGGCGCAGAAACTGCACTGGTGGAGCGCGCCGATGCCCATTGATGCCAGCCACGCCTGTTCGCGCATGGCATGGGTTGCCCAACACGCCCCGGATGTGTGGGAGCAGACACGATGGGTCCTTTTGCCCAAGGACTACCTTGCCCTCCATCTGACGGGTCGCCCGGTGACGGACGCCCTGTCCAGCATCGGCCTTGTGGATACGGGGTTGGCCTATGTTCCGGACGTGCTGGACCTTGTGCCCGGCGCGCGGCACCGTGTGGCCCCGTTGCATGGGGTGATGCAATCCGTGGGTCCAATCAGCGACGGCCCGCTTGCCGGAAGACCGCTGATCTGCGGCACAATGGACGCCTGGGCCGGATTGGTGGGCACCGGTGGCGCGCAGGAAGGCACATCGATCTATCTCAGTGGCACCAGTGAGATCATGGGCATTTCGTCCCAGACGGTGGTCCCGACCCCGGGCGCAATTGTCTTTCCCGACTATGACGGGATCCGCTTGCACGCAGCACCGACGCAATCGGGGGGAGACGCAAAGATGTGGTTTGCGCACTCTCAGGGTCTGACCCTTGATCAGATGACCCGATTGGTGGCCGACACGCCGCAAAGCGGCTCGACGCCCCTGTTCCTGCCCCAACTGCAAGGCGAGCGCGCGCCGCTTTGGGATGCCGATCTGCGGGCCGCCTTCCTCGGCGTGAGCCGCGCGACCCAGCAGGGCGATTTTGCCCGCGCTGTCTATGAAGGGGTCGCAATGGCAGCGCGCATGGGGCTTGAGACCTTGCAGACCTCGGCCAATGTCTCAAGTGACGTGATCCTGTGTGGTGGCGGCGGGTTTCGATCCGCGCCCTGGAACCAGATCCGTGCAGACATCCTTGGCGCGGAATTGCGTGTGCTCGCCTCGGGTGAGCCCGGCGTTCTGGGCGCGGCGATGATGGCCGCGGTGGGCGCGGGTCATTTCCCGCGGATTGCGGACGCGCTGGGGGCTTTGGCCGTTTATGACAGGACCTATGCACCCGATCCCGGTCAAGCCGCACGGTCCAAGGATCTGTACGCAATCTACCGGGAGGCCATCGCGCAGACCGGGGATCTGGGGAAAAGACTGACGGAGGCAAACGCCCGTTAAACTTGCCCCCCTGTGTCAAAGAGTTAACACTATCGCAAACGAGGGAGACGAACATGACAAGACTACTTTCAACAGCGGCAGCTTTGGGGCTTTTGGCGTCGGGGGCATGGGCCGAGACGATTGCAGTAATCACGCCGTACCTGGCTCAGCCGGGCACCCAAGCCTACGTCGAAGGGTTCGAGGCCGCGGCCATGGAAAAAGGCTGGGACGTGAACGTCATCGACACGGCGGGGGATGTCGCTGCCGTGATCAGCCGGCTTGAGGACTCCGTCACGCAAAACGTGGATGCCATCGTCATCAATGTCGATCCGGCCCAGGTGAATATCGGCCTGCTGGCCGCGCAAGATGCCGGTATTCCGGTTGTCGGCATGGACGCGGGCTCGGACCCGCTGATCGCCGCGAATGTCACGTCCAACGGCTACGCCATGGCGGCTGAGACATCTGTCTATGTCGCCAACCGGATCGGCGGCGCAGGCAATGTGGTCATGTTCGTCTTTGACGCCTTCCCACCGGTTCAGATCCGCGGTGTTGTGGCCGACGCCGTCTTTGGCAACTTTCCTGATATCGACGTGCTGGACCGTGTCACCCCGGACGTGTCTGACGGCGGCATCGCTGACAGCAGGGCAAAGATGGAAGCCATCCTGGCCGCCAATCCGGAACCGGGCAGCATTGCAGCCGTCTGGGCTGCCTGGGATCAGCCCGCTTTGGGCGCGTTGCAGGCCATCGAGGATGCAGGCCGGGGGGACGAAGGCATCGTGATCACCGGGATCGATGCGAACCCACAGGCGCGCGATGCCATTGCGGCAGGCGGCAATTTCGAGGCTTCGATCGCGCAGGATTTTGCCGGGATCGGCGCCACCGCGGCAGATGTGATCGCACGCCTTCTGGCAGGTGAGACACTGCGCGAAAGCGTCATCTATGTCCCGACCAAGCTCGTGACCTCTGCCAACGCAACCGAGTAAACCGCGCAGTGCACCGCCTTGATTTTCGCAATATGTGCAAATCCTATGGTGCCGCAAAGGCGCTGGACGGTGTGGATCTGTCCCTTTCAGGGGGGCAGGTTCACGCGCTGATGGGCGAAAACGGTGCCGGGAAAAGCACCCTGATCAAACTGTTGGCCGGTGTCGTGCCTGCCGACACCATGACCGTGGCGGTCGATGGGGCGCAGATTGCGCTGACCACTGCCCAAACGGCGCAAAACGCGGGATTCCGCTTTATCCATCAGGAACTGAATGTCGTCCCACAAGTCTCGGTCGCTGAAAACATCCTTTTGGGTCAACGCTTTCCGCGACGCTTTGGAGTGGCTGTGGATTGGCAGAAAGTGCGCGCGAGGGCCGAGAAAGCCTTGGCGTTCCTCGGGGCGAACCATATCGACGTACGGGCCCTCGCGGGTGACTTGAGCACGGGCGACCGCATGTTGATGAAGACGGCCTGCGCCTTTGTCGCCGATCCCGCGACCGATGCGCGTCCCATACTCTATGTTCTGGATGAACCCACAGCCGCGCTCACGAGCGCGGAGTCCGAGTTGTTGTTCGACGTCATTGCGCGTTTGGCCGCAACCGGGGCCGCGGTGCTCTACGTGTCTCACCGAATCGACGAAGTCTTGCGCATATGCGATGCCGTGACAGTTTTGCGCGATGGCCGGTTGGTGTCCTCCGGCCTGACCTCAGACACCGACAAGGCCCAGATCATCCGCGACATGACGGGGCGCGATGTGGCGGACGCCTATCCTCCCGCGGTTGCATCCCCCCGGCCCGACCGGATTGTCGAAATGAAGGGCGTCTCTGCAGGTCCCCTGCGCGACATCACTTTCGATCTTTGCGCCGGCGAGGTGTTGGGCATCGCTGGTCTGGCAAATGCCGGTCAGGGTGCGGTGCTGGAGACCTTCATGGGGTTGCACCCCGTGACACAGGGCCAGGCGCGCTACAAAGGCACAGGGCTCCCCCACTCCCCACAAGATGCTTGGCGGCGCGGCGTTGCCTATCTGCCGAAAGAGCGGCGGTCCGAGGGGCTCATGCTGAAAATGTCGATCCGCGCAAATATCGCATTGCCGCATCTGACCGGCATTCAGGCCGATACCAGACGGGAGCGGCGCATGGCCGAGACGTCAAGCCAGCAAATGCGGCTGAAAAGCGAACATCTCGATCAACCGGTCGAGCAATTGTCTGGCGGCAACCAGCAAAAGGTTCTGTTTGCGCGTGCCCTGCACGGCATGCCAGACGTGCTGCTGCTGGATGAACCCACACGCGGCGTCGACGTGGGCGCGAAATACGACATTTACTGTACAGTGCGCGAAGCCAGCGCCAGAGGATGCGCCGTTCTGATGACCTCGTCGGATTTGCCCGAACTTCTGGGGATGTGCGATCGCATCCTTGTTCTGCAAGACGGGCGGCAATCCCATCTGCTGGCGTGCGATGGGTTGTCGAGCGCCGATCTGCTCGCTCACTTCTACCGCGGCGAGGCTGCATGACACAAACCCTGCGTCAATCCGGAACTCTGCTGGGGTTTGCCGCCATCCTGATCTTTCTGACGGTGCAACTTCCAGACACGTTTCTGACCGCGAGAAACCTGATCAATATCTCACAACAATTGTCCATGTTGGCCGTGGTGGCGGCCACAATGACAATTGTCATGGTGATGAATGATTTTGATCTCTCTGTGGGGTCAATGGCGAGCCTTGCGGGCATCGTGGCCGCGGTGCTTTTCGCAATGGGATACCCTGTCTGGGTTGGCTTGCTCGGCGCCTTGAGCGTTGGCTTGCTTGGCGGGCTCTTCAACGGTTTTCTGGTGTCCATCCTTGGCATATTGCCCTTCGTCGCGACGCTTGGCACCTTGACCGTATTCAGCGGTGCAGCCTTTCTGATCAGTGACGGAAAGACGATCTTTGGACGCGATATTCCCGCCGGATTTTCAGGTTTTGCCCGCGCCGGCATTGAAGTGGGTGACGTAAAAGTCCCGTTTCTCACGCTCACCGCCCTGGCCGTCATTCTGGCCTGCTGGTTCACCCTGGAGCACACGAATTTCGGGCGGCGTCTGTATGCGATCGGCGGCAATCGCGAGGCGGCGCATCTCGCGGGTATCAGGGTCAAGCGGCTTCGACTGATGGCGTTTGCCCTGACAGGTCTGGGGGCCGCCGGGGCTGGGCTGATGTACGCGGCCCGCGTGGCATCGGCCAATCCAACCCAGGGATCGGGCCTGATGCTGGATGCCATCGCGGCGGTGTTTCTGGGAATGACAATGAGCCGCCAGGGAGAACCGAGGGTGCTGTACACGCTCGTCGGCGTGCTGATGCTGGGCGTTCTCGACAATGGCCTGACCCAACTCAGGGTCGATAGCTATGTCCGCGAAATCCTTGTCGGTCTGATCGTGATCGGAGCCGTTGCGACGGCGGCCTTTTCAAAACGAAACGCATTGCGATAGGGGCAGAGTGGTCCGTCTCGCGGAGCCTGCGCTTGTTGCACAAACGGTCTGTTACACCTCTGCCCCAACTGTCAGCGCCAAAGTATGCGCCCCCGCGCATCTGGACAGATCGAAGACAGGGCGCCCAGCGCCTCAAATCCCAGCATGCCGCGACGCGGTATGGACGCGCCTTCCCCGTTGACCTCCGACAGGCTGTGCCAAGTGCCCCGCAGCCAGCCAGTCGTGCGAACCGACAGGCACTAGACCCCGGCGCGAGCGGGGCTCTGTAAGCCGCCGCAGCGATTGGGCGTGCATGCGCCCCGCGTTCAGGAGCAACGCCGCGCAGTGGTGAACGCGGGGCAATGACGCGCCTCCCCGGCATAGGCGCTCTTCGGCACAAGCCGGGCAACATCCGCACTGCCGGGCAGTCTCAGACACGCAACCCGCTGGCCGCGCAGCTCTCTCGAGACCGTCGCGCATACCGCACGGAAGTGCCTTGCGTCATTGAAAATCGGCTGGATGGGTATGGCGTGAATGGACAAGACGCAGGCCTTTCGCGGATTACCCTTTTCAATCCCGACCGCATTGTCCGTGCAAGGCGCCGGGCGCAACTCACATCGCGGGGCGCGTCCGGGGGGTCTTGAACCACCCTCCCAGCGCCGTCTCATAGGCCAGCCCGGCCTGAAACACATCCGCGTCCGAATAGGTGCGCCCGACGATCTGAATACCCGTCGGAACACCGTTCGACGCATGACCAGAAGGGACAGTCAGGACCGGACAGCGGCTCATCGTGTTGAACGGGGTCGTCATGACCCAGCCGAGCGCCGGGTTGACCACCTTGCCATTGATCGTGACCGTGTCGGTGGTCTGATCAAACTCGGCAGGCACGGCGGGCAAGGCATTTGTCGGGCAGATCAGCACGTTATAGGCCTCGAGGATCGGGCCAAGCGTGTCATACATCTGGCCCGCGACCTCCAGTGACGCCACGAATCGCCGCGCCGTCGAGACCGCGCCTTTTTCGCAAATGTCCCGGCAATAGGATGTCATGTCACCGCCGTGTTCATCCAGAAGCTGCGACAGGAACCCGCCGAACAAATGGTTGAGATAGTCCATCGCGGCATCCAGAATATGCGGCCCCCACCCCAGATCGACCTCCTCGACCGTGGCCCCGAGCGCGCGGAAAACGTCCAGTGCGGCTTCGGTGTTGCGTCGAACCTCCGGATCGACCTCAAAAGCGCCCAGATCCGGCGAATAGGCGATTTTCCACCCCTTGATCGGCGCGAAATCCGTTGGCAGCACCAGCTTGGGCCGGAGCGAGGCGATGTCGTTCGGGGCCGGGCCACACATGACGTTCTGCATGCGGATCGCATCGCGCACCGTGCGGGCCAGCGGCCCTGTATGACAGTAGAAATCCAGATTGAAGGGCGGGTCGTCCGTGTTGCGGCCATAGGGCGGCTTGTACCCGACAAGGCCGCAGGCCGAGGCAGGGATGCGGATGGAGCCGCCAATATCCGACCCGGTGCAAATCGTCGAGGTGCCCGCCGCCAGCGACGCGGCGGAGCCTCCGCTGGACCCACCCGGCGTGAAATCCGGGTTCCAGGGATTGCGCGTCACGCCCCACAGCCGGGACCACGTGACGCCAGAGCAGGAAAACTCGGGCGTGGCGGTCCTTGCGTGGACAATCCCGCCCGCCGCGAGGATGCGCGCGTTGTTGACGGACGTCGTATCAGCGACGAAGTCCTTCATGATCAGCGACCCGTTCGAGGTCGGCATCCCTTTGATATAGCTCTCGTCCTTGATGCCGATCGGCAGGCCGTCCAGTGGCCCCACCGGCGCGCCCGTGGCGTAGCGCGCCTCTGAGGCCGCGGCGGCTTCCATTGCTGCGTCATAGCGGGTGTAGGTGAAGGGTTTGAGCCGGTCCTGAACCGTTTCGGCCCGTTGGATGACCGCCTGCATCAGATCGACGGGCGACAGGGACTTGTCCACAAACCCTGCGATGGCATCGTCAGCGGTGATGTAGCAAAGGTCGGAACTGTCCATGTCTTGCCCGTTTCTTCAGAGGTGGCCGTGCGCATCTGCAATGGCGCGCAGCGCGCGCAGGCTGTTGTTCGCGTGGTCCGGATCCAGAAAATCCGGCCAGCTTGAAAGCTTCACCGCGACCATGTCCAACTCCGGCGAGATATAGATCATCTGTCCAAAGACACCGAGGCAGACCGCGGTCTGGCGGCCCTCATCTTCGATCCAGAACTGACTGCGATAGCGCCCGTTGGGAAAGTACCCGCGGCCGTGGTCGTTGAAATGCCCGTGATCGCCGCCGCGCACATCCTGGACAAAGCTGTCGGGAATGATCTGAACGCCATCGCGCTGGCCACCGGACAGGTGCAAAAGGCCAAAGCGCGCGAAATCCCGCAAGGTGGCGCTGAACCCGCCATCGGCCAGAGCATACCCCGCGCTGTCCACCGTATAGCAGGCGTCTTCTTCGGTGCCGAGCTTTTGCCAAAGCTCCTGGCTGACCAGATCTGCAAGACGCAGGCCCGACACGCGTTCCATCGCGTGGGCCATCACGTCCGTCTCGATCGAGCGGTAGTTGAAGCGCGCGCCGTGTTCAGCATCACGCGCCGTCAGCGTCAGAATCTGATCCCAGAGGCATTTGGGCCATTCGGCATCAGCGGGCGCAGTTTCGGGGATCGGTTTCCACCCGCTCGCGACGTCCGTCTTGGCGATGTCAGAGGTGAGATCAGTGTACTCCTCGTTGTAGGCCACGCCAGAGGTCATATCCATGACCTGCTGCAACGTGGCCCCGGCCCAGGCGGTCGCTTCGAGTTCCGGCAGATAGTCGGTGATCGGTGCCGCGGGATCCAGCATGCCGCGCCCGATCAGGATCCCGGCCACGGTTGCGGTCACGGATTTGGACACCGACTGGGCCAGATGCAGTGTGTGGGGCTGCATGCCGTTGTGGTAACTTTCATGCACGACCCGTCCGCCCATGTGGACAAGAAAGCCGTCGGTAAAACTGTCTTCGAGATGCGCGTCGACGGTCATCCGCGCGCCTGCCGTGTTCTCAAAGGTGACGCCACCAACATCGAGCGGCTGATGCTCCAGCCGCCAGACAGGGGCCGAGCCACGCCGCACGGTGGCTGTGGGCAGGATTTGCCGGATGTTCTGAAAGCTCCAGCGGTTCCACGGCGGACGGTCCCAATCGGCAAAGGGCACCCGCCATTCCGGCGGCGGCGGGCTGCCGGACATGATCGGCAATCGCGTGTCGGCGTTTCGATAACTGGATGTCATTCAGGCCCCCAATGGATCGCGCCGGGGGCGGGCCACCGCCCCCGGCCGTTTCGATGTCAGTCACGGATCACTTCTGCAGATCTGTCCAGATGCGCGTGTAGATCGCCTGAACCTCCGGCGGACAGGCCGGAACGAACTGGCCGGCAGAGGCAAGCTCAGTGGGCACCACCACTTCGGGCGCGGTCTGCATGTCATCGGGCATAAAGGCCTCGGATCCGTCGATGCCATTGGAATACCGCGCAAAGTTCGAGATCAGTGCCGCGTTTTCCGGTGCCATGATGAAGTTCTGGAACAGCTTGGCGTTCTCGACGTTCTTGGCATCGGCCAGAACGGCAACCGAGTCCATCCAGACCGGATAACCGGTCTGCGGATAACCATAGGCATAATCGGGGTTCTGCAGACGCACGCGGAAGGAGGCCCCGCTCCAGTTCATGCCACCCCACAGGTCTTCCTTGGCGTATTTCTCGACATTGCCGTAGTCCATGCCGATCCAGTGTTCCTTGGCGGCGACCAGCCCGTCCCGCACTTTCTTCAGGACGTCCAGATCCCCGGTGCAGGGCGATCCGCCGTGATACATGACGGCGATGGCCATGACATCCGACATCTCTGGCGGCACGTTGACCATGCCCCGCAGTTCCTCCGGCGGGTCCATGAAGATCGCTGCGTCGTTGATGTCGCCGCCATATTTCGCGGTGTTCACGATGACGCCGGTCGTGCCCCATTGCCATGGCACCGTGTATTGGCGGCCCGGATCCCAGTCGACGTCCTGCCACTGCTGGCCCATGTTGACGAAGTTCTCCATCTGGTCCACGCGGGTGTTGAGAAGCAGGCCCTCGCCGATCCAGATCGGGACGTAGCTGTGCGTCGGGACAACGATGTCAAAGCCATGGCCACCCGCCTGCACCTTTGCCAGCGCCGTGTCGTTTGAATCGTAGTCGGTCACGGTGACCTTGATGTCATATTCGGCCGAGAATTTCTCGATCAACTCCGGGCTGGTGTAGTTGCCCCAGTTGTAGATGTTCAGCTCTCCTTCGGCGAGTGCGGCAGAGGCGCCAAATGCCATGAGGGCTCCGGTGAGGGGGGCAAGGTGTTTGAGTGTCATTTCAGTCTCCCTTGGTGTGCGCCCGATATGTCCGGGCATTTGTGTCGTCCGGGCGCTATCGCTTGCGACCGGTCAGGATAAAGAAGAAGGCCACGAAGATGATGCTGATGCTCAACAGGACGGTGGCGATGGCGTTCACTTCGGGGGTCACCACGCGCCGCATCTGGCCAAGCATATAGGTGGGCAGCGTGTCCTGACCGGCAGATTTCACGAATTCGGTGATCACCACGTCGTCAAGGGATATGACAAAGGCCAGCATCATCCCCGCGATGATCCCGGGCCAGAGCAATGGCAATGTCACCCGCCGAAAGGTCCGCCACGGGGTGGCATAGAGATCCGTGGCGGCCGCTTCCAGCGTCAGGTCCATGCTTTCAAGGCGGGCCCGGATCGGCAGATAGGCGAAGGGGATGCAAAACGCCGTATGCGCCGCCACCAGATACACCATGCCGGTGTAGCCGGTTGCGACCTTTATCATGGCAAACAGGATCAGCAGGGCGACGGCGGTCACGATCTCGGGCACCATGAGCGGCTGGTTGATCAGCATGTAGATCAGGGTCTGGCCCTGAAACCGGCCCCGGCGGGTGGTCGCCAAGGCCGCCATCGTCGCCACGACTGTCGCGATGCTGGCCGCGAAAAACGCGAGGTATAGCGAGCGGATCGCAGCATCCTGCACCTGCGTGTTTCCGGCGGCCTGAATGTACCAGCGCCATGAAAACCCTTCCCAGAAGGCCAGCGTGCTGCCCTGATTGAAGGAATAGGCCACCAGCAGAACCACCGGCAGATAGAGGATCACAAAGGTCGCCAGAGCAATGCTGGCAAACCCCGGCACCCGTTTGACATCGAAATACTGGCGGGGGGAGTGCGGCTCAGCCATGGCGGCTTTCCTCCCGGCTGGTGACGCGGGTGTAGTAGAACAGCGCGATCGTCACGAGCACCAGCAGCGTGATCGCCAGCGCCGCGCCCAATGGCCAGTTCCGGCCCTGTCCGAACTGCAACTCGATCAGGTTGCCCAGCATCAGGTTCTTGCCACCGCCAAGCAGGCGCGGCGTCACGTAAGCGCCCAAAGAGGGCACGAACACGAGGATCGACCCGGCGATGACACCGGGTTTCACCAGCGGCAGAATGATCCGCCGAAAGCACCTCAGCCGCGAGGCATAGAGATCATAACTCGCTTCGACCAAACGGAAATCCAGCTTTTCGATCGAGGCATAAACCGGCAGCACCATCAGCGGCAGATAGACATAGGTCATGCCGAACCCGATCGCGAAATCCGTGAACAGCATGCGGATCGGCTCTTCGATCAGACCGAGTTTCATCAAGGCGGTATTGATGACGCCCTCGTTGCGGATCAGTTCCTGCACCGCGATGGTGCGCACCAGCAGGTTCGACCAGAAGGGAACCGTGATCAGAAACAGCCAGATGTTGCGGGTTCGGGCGCTCCGCGTCGCGATGAAATAGGCCGTTGGCACGCCAAAGAGGACGGTCAGCAGCGTTGTGATGACCGACAGGCGGAGCGATCTCCAGAAGATCGACAAATGCGCGTCCGCCCATTGCAGCGAATTGTCGAAGATATCGCGCTGCACAAAGACATTGACCCATGCGTCGGTGGAAAAGATCCACTTCACGTTCCCATAATCGCCGGGCGTCAGGAACGAATAGGTCAGGACAACCAGAAGCGGCCCGGCGGCGAACAGGATGATGATCGTCAACGCCGGCGCCGACAGGAGCCAACTTGCCCGCGTGGTCTCACGGCGGCGTTCGGCCTCCAGCACGCCGGGTGTCATGTCACGCTCAAGGCCCGGATCGCGCATGGCGCTAGTCCCTCAACACGGTCACGGACCCGGGTGCCAGCGCAATCGCAGCGCCCTCACCCTCGCCCGGCAAAGCGGCGGCATCGGGTGTGTTGGCCCGCTTGACGCGCAGCATTTCGCCGGTCTTCAGCCGCAAGAGCGCCACCGTTGAATCGCCTGAATAAACAAGCGTTTCAACTGTGGCGTGCAATTCATCGTCTGCGGGCGCGCCGGGCCTGATCCGCGCATGTTCCGGGCGCACAAGGACGCTGACCGGACCCTCTGCGACACCCTCCGGGGGGCTGACCGGAAAACTGCCGCCCGCCTGCAACGTGACCGTCGATCCAGAGAGTTGCGCGTCGAGGAAATTGGACTCCCCGATGAAATTCGCGACAAACCGTTCCGATGGACGTTCGTAAATCTCTCGCGGGCTGCCCACTTGCAGGATCTTGCCCGCATTCATTACAGCCACCCTGTCGGACATCGTCAACGCCTCTTCCTGATCGTGGGTGACAAAGATAAAGGTGATCCCGGTCTCGTGTTGCAAGCGCTTCAACTCGATCTGCATCTCCTTGCGCAGCTTCAGATCCAGCGCGCTGAGGGGTTCGTCCAGCAGCAGCACTTCGGGATGCGGAGCAAGCGCACGGGCAAGGGCGACCCTTTGCTGTTGTCCGCCAGACAGCTCTGAGGTCTTGCGCGATTTCAGCTCTTCCATGCGCACCAGACGCAGCATGTCATCGACGGTGGACCGGACTTCGGCCTTGGGTTTGTCCAGCATTTCAAGGCCGAACGCGATATTGTCAGCGACGCTCAGATGCGGAAACAGGGCGTAGTTCTGAAACACCGTGTTCACCGGGCGCTTGTTTGGCGGCAGACGAGAGATGTCCCGGTCGCCCAGAAACACCGCGCCCAATGTCGGCGGTTCAAACCCTGCGATGACCCTCAGCAATGTGGTCTTGCCGCAGCCGGACGGGCCCAGCAGGGTGAAAAATTCGTTTCGGCGAATGGCAATGGAGACATCATCCAGCGCGCGCATCTGCGTGGCCCCGCGAAACACCTTCGAGACATGATCCGCCCGAACCGCGACGCCTTGATCCGCTGGGGCCATGGTCGTGGCTTCGGTCTCACTCGACATGCGCGTTCGTCCCACTCCGTCCAGCAAGCCCCCTGCCCCGGCGCGTTCAATTCCGGGTACACCAAGGGCAATCAGGGTCCAAAACCCACCTTCCTCTATTGGTATTGACGGGTATTTTTTAGTCAATAAAAAATTAATGAGTCGCAATAACCGGGGCGAGCACGTGAATGACGTCGAGGAAAATTCAAGCGACACTGCGGATGCCCCCGGTCTGCGTCACCGAAAAAAGGCCCAGCGCCGCAACGAGATCCTGAAAGAAGCGCGCGCGCTGTTTGCGACCAAAGGTGTCGACGCGACCACCATGAACGACATCGCGCTGGCGGTCGGTGTCTCCACGCCGACAATCTTCAACTATTTCGGCGGCAAGGACGGCATCCTGATTGCCCTCATCACCGAGGGCGCCGCCGAGGCGCGCGCCCGGGAACGCGCAATACCGCCGCGCACAGACGGCGATTTCGCGGCGATTGTCGTCGCGCTGTTTGCACGGTTCTCCCGCGATACACTGTCCATCGCCAGCAAACGCATCTGGCGCTACGCCGAAGCCGCCGCCATTCGCCACCCCAAGGCGGACCTCTCGCGCGAATACGCAGAGGTGGACCGCGCGCTGGTGCAGGCCGTCACCCGGTTTTTCGACCAGTACGACCTGAGGATGCAATCGACGCAACAGCCCGATTGCCGCGTCATCGCGCAACTCTTTTTCGACGTCTGGAACGCGAGTTTCCTGTCGCTGATCAAGGATGATGATCTTGGTCTCGACCAACACGAGGCCGATCTCAGAATCCGGCTTTCGCCCATCTGCGAGATCCTCTTCGACGAGAGTTTCCTGCATTCTCCCGGACTTAAACCGCAAGGGAACCGCCATGCCTACAGCTGACATCGTGATCGAGAACGGGCGCGTCCTGACCATGGACCCCGCGCACCCGACGGCAGAGGCAGTCGCGATCAGGGACGGCGCAATTCTGGCGGTTGGCGCGCTTGGGGACATGGCCGAGGTGACCGGCCCCTCGACGCGGCGGATCGATGCACAGGGCAAAACGGTCATGCCCGGTATGGTCGAGGCGCATCTGCATCTCTTTGCCGGCGGGTTCGGTCTGCGATTGCTGCATCTGGACGGCGTTCAGGGCCTGTCTGCCCTGCGCGAAAAGCTGCACGCCTATGCCGCCGCCAACCCGCACGAAGGGTTGCTGATCTGCAAGGCGACCGATTACAATCTCTTCGGCGACGACGTGGCCACAACCCGGCACATGCTGGATGACGCCCTCGCGGACCGGCCCAGCCTGTTCATCGCCGGGGACCACCACACCGCATGGGCAAACACGGTCGCGCTTGAAAAGGCCGGTCTTTTGCATGGACGCGAGATGCCGGTCGGCAACGAAGTGGTGATGGCCGCTGATGGCACCGCGAGCGGTGAGTTGCGCGAGCACGCGGCGTTTGATCCGGTCTTGGGGCTGCGCACCTCGGGCGGGCGCGAGAACCTCGGGCTGGCCGGTGTCGAACCCGGCCCGGACCTGACGCAGGCGCAGCGTGACGACGATCTGGAGGTACTGAAAGACGGGCTGGCGCATTGCGCCTCTTACGGCTTCACCTCCCTGCACAACATGGACGGCAACTTCTATCAGCTGGACCTGTTGCGCAGGCTGGAAGAGCGTGGCGAATTGATCTGCCGGACCGAAGTCCCGTTTCATTTGACACCGACAAAGCCGATCTCTGCACTGGAGGACGCAAGCCGCATGCATGCCGAATACCGCAGCGACATGCTGCGTTCGGGCCGGGTCAAGATGTTCATGGATGGCGTGATCGACAGCGGAACGGCGGTGATGGTGGACGATTATGCGGACCGCCCGGGCTGGCGCGGTGAGCCGCTGCACAGCGCGGAACGCTTTGACGCGATCTGCGTCGAGGCGGACCGCCGCGGCCTGCAAATCTCTGTGCATGCCATCGGCGATGGCGCGGTGCGGCGCGTGCTGGACGGCTACGAGGCCGCGCGAGCCGCGAACGGTGCCCGTGACAGCCGCCACCGGATCGAACATATCGAGGTCTTGCACCCCGACGACCTACACCGGTTTCAGGCCCTTGGCGTTGTCGCCTCGGTCCAGCCCCCGCACCCGCCCGGCGCGATGGATTTTCCCCTCGAACCCTGGGTCAGCCGTGTGGGTGCGGCCCGCTGGCCGTGGGCTTTTGCGTTCAAGGCGCTTCGGGATGACGGTGTTCCCATTGCCTTTGCGTCGGATTGGCCGGTCTCTGACGTGGATCCGATGCGCGGGATCAAGGCGGCGCTGACCCGCGCGCCATGGAACGCGGAGTGCCCGGACAATACCTGCACACTGGCGCAGGCCCTGCACGGCTACACCCTAGGCGGGGCTTATGCTGGCTTCGATGAAAACCGGCTGGGCATGCTGAGACCCGGGATGCTGGCCGATGTGGTCATCATGGACCACGATCTCGAAGCGCTGGCGCCAGACGACATGGACAAGGCCCGCGCGGCGGTCACGATCTGCGCAGGTCGACTCATCTGGGAAGCCTGACGGCGCGAATAGCGCAACGGGTCGCCTCCCGCACCCGGGACCGCGATATTGTGTGTGCCCCAGCCAAACAAGGGACACCGTGGTCAACGGCAGACAAGGGGGCGTCGCGCAAGGCCGTCCCGGACGGGGGGAACGGCTGCCCCCCTCCCATGCGCACCCCGCGTCGAGGCACCCGGCGCTTCTTCGGGGTCGTGGCCTTGCAATCCGTGCAAATCTCGCGACGCTGGATGACAGCGTAGCACCGTGACGCCGCCACGCGTTCAATCGCGCGATACCTTCGTCACCGACGCGACCTCTGGCATGGGCATTGCACTCGGCTACCGGTTTGTGCAGCACGGAAAGGCAGTGCCTTTGGCTGGTCTACCGAGGTGCGGAGGATTGAAGCACCAGACCCATGTGCTACCTTTAACGCGTTGGAAAACACCGCTGCGTGGAACCATGCTTGTTGCCCGGCTTCAATGCCACGGCGCACGAACAGGCACACGCTCGAACGACCCGCGTCTGGAGGAAACCGATGCCCATCATCAACCGTCTTGCCGAAATGCTGCCAGAGGTTTCCGCTTGGCGGCGTGACATCCACGCCCACCCCGAACTGCGGTTCGAAGAACACCGAACGGCGGCCTTTGTCGCGTCGAAACTGAAGGAGTTTGGCTGCGACGAAGTGGTGACCGGCTTTGGGGGAACCGGCGTGGTCGGGGTCATCGTCGGCAAATCCGGGACCACAGGCAAAACCATCGGCTTCCGCGCCGATATGGATGCGCTCCCGATCCAGGAGGCCACCGGCCTGCCCCATGCCTCTACCATTCCGGGAAAGATGCATGCCTGCGGACATGATGGACATACCTCGATGCTTCTGGGCGCGGCGAAGTATCTCGCCGAAACGCGCAACTTCGACGGCAGGGTCGTGTTGGCCTTCCAACCCGCCGAAGAGGGGGGCGGCGGTGCTCGTGCCATGATAGACGCAGGGTTGATGGAAAAATGGCCCATCGAAGAAGTCTACGGGATGCACAACATGCCCGGGATCCCGGTGGGCGAATTCGCAGTGCGCACGGGGCCACAGATGGCATCGCCCGACAAGTTCGAGATCACTGTGCGCGGCACGGGTGGTCATGGTGCAATGCCGCACAAGGGCGTCGACACCACGCTGGTGGCGGCCCAGATTGTCGTTGCACTGCAATCCATTGCCTCGCGAAACGTCAATCCGATGGAAAACGTTGTCGTCTCGGTCTGCGGGTTTCGCACAGAAACCGACACCTACAACGTAATCCCGGATTCAGTCCAGTTGCGCGGTACCGTGCGGACCTTTGAACCCGCGGTGCAGCACCTCGTGCGGGCGCGTATCGACGCGCTGGCGACATCGACGGCCTCGGCGTATGGCGCTTTGGCGGAGGTCACGCATGTGTCCGGACCGCCCGCTTTGGTCAACCATGAACGCGAGGCCGATCTGGCCGCCGAGACGGCAATTGCGGTCTCTGGCGTGGCGCACCGCGATCTGGAGCCAACAATGGGCGGCGAAGACTTCTCGGAGATGTTGCTGGAACGGCCCGGTGCCTACCTCTTTGTCGGGAACGGAGACAGCGCGGATCTGCACAACCCTTCATATGAATTCAATGACGAGGTGATCCCCACGGGGTGCAGCTGGTTCGTCAGAATGGCGGAACGGCGCATGCCACTGGCGTGACCGGTGGCGTATTCCACGTCGCGTCGGGAAGGGTCGCGATGCCTTGCGACGGGGCGGCGCCTGTCTCATCTCGGACCCTGTTGTCAGGACCGACAATTTGTCAGGGCGCCCCCCATGGGACACCTTTTGACACCCTCGCGCCTGTGGCTGTATCAGGGATCAGGACACCGCAGGCGATGCAGGTTTCGCCCGAAGGGTCAGCGTGTCCCGGAGCCGCAGCAAGACGCCCCTGTCTGCACCCGGGCGTTCACCCGCGTGCCGAAACCGATTGCTGACAGGAGTCGCGTTCTCCGATCAGCCCCCTGCCTGTCGGAACCTCCATACCTGTGCGGCATTTGGCCCAGACCGCGCCGAAAGGCAGGTCCTTCAGCTCGTCGGTTATCACGAACCACGTCGTGACATCCAATGCGGTTTCAGCGGCCTTGAGACGATCAAGCGGCAGCAGCAGCCCGCGCAACAGCGCAATTTGCATGTTGCCTGTGCCAATCACCCAAGGCCGACGTCCGGCTGATCGTCGCGTCAAAGAAATCCAGACCGATGCCCTGCGCCTTCGCCCATTCGACCCAAAGCGCAAAGTGGTGATATGCGATCTCGTCGCGGTCCGGGGCCTCTGCCGTGTCCGTGTTCTTGTTCCACAGTGCCAGCATTGTTTCCTCAACCGGGGCCGAAGAGGCGATGCTTGCGTTTGACAAAAGGATGTCCACCCCACCAAAAACCCGCGCGACGGCGGCTTCGTCGGTGACGTACATCACCGAACTGCGGACAACATCGCGGCCAACGGAGTCGATATCGGCCAGCATGACACAAGCACCCTCGGACAGGTCGCGGACGGCCGCTGCTGACCCGATGCCCCCTGCCCAGCCAGCGACTTTGTCTTTGACATGCGCTGCAGCTTGGCCTCTTCGAGCAGCCGGTATTCGATGTCAAAGGCCTCCTGTTCCGGCAGACCGACATAGGTGCTGACCGGTGAAGCGCCGCGCACCAGATTGATCGCATTGACGTAGAACGCGCCCGAGATCCGCGCCGTGGCCTTGTCTTTGGCAAAATTGATCATGCCGAGGCCGGGGATCAGATAGACCACCGCGTTGGGCTCGCGCAGCGCCGGGCTGCCGTCGTGTTTGCAGCGGTCATAACAGGCGGCATAGTCATCGCAATACGCCGCGATCTGATCCAGCAGCCCTGTCAACACCTTGTCAAGCGTGTTGGCCGCAGGATCGAAATTGACCACCAAGGGACAAATCCTGATGCGCAGAAAGTGATCCGGGCAAGAGGTGTCCAGCGCAGCCAGCAGCGCCTTGCCTCGTGCAACGACGAACGCCAGCACTTCGTCCGCATCGTTGAAATGGCCGATCATGTGCTGGTTTCTCGAGACATATCGCCCGCATCAGCCTTGCGGCGACGGCATGACACTCTGGGGCCGAGAGGCTGGCGTGTGTCGCTCCACCAAAAGTCGCGACACCTGCGGTCTTGTCGGCGGGCCATTGGGTCGCCACGTTGATCACATCGATTGTCACGTCGTAGCAGGCCTTGGCCGTGTCGGCCCAGGTGAACAGCCCATGACTGCCCAGCACGCCCCCCCGGGGTGTCGAGGCACTCTCTTTCCAGCCAAAGCCCCAATTCATAGTCCGGACGTTTCAACCGCAACCAGCCGAAACGCGGGCCAAGGATCTCATGCAGCCCCATCCCGACCTCGACGCGATCATCGCGCCGCCCAGCGTCGGCATCGAGGCCGCGGCGCAGGCCGTTCAGGATGCAGGCAAGGCCGGTAAGATCAACGTGACGGGCCTGAGGCTGTACCCCGGCCAGGTCACGGCGCTGGTGGGCGAATTTTCCGTCGCAGAGAACATCTTTCCCGGCCATGCCCCATGGCGTCACTTTGGCCTGATCGACTGGGCTGAAATGGCGCGCAAACCCTCCGAGATCGACCCTGCTCACCGGAGGCGTTACCACGGCATCGCCAGCAAAAAATTTGGTGGCCATTGCCCGCGACGACACGGCAAGGCTCGGCCTGCGCGCGGCATCGCTGGACAGCGATCCTCGCGGCAATCATTTTCGCGGTGGCCAAGCGGCGCAAGCCACTGGGCCGCGCGGTCTATGCCATCGGCAACAGCCCCACCGATGCGCTGTTTTCCGGCATCCGGGTGGCGCC
>JBELMB010000218.1:0-8428 GCA_042088665.1 Sagittula sp. | reverse complement strand
GCGTAGATGCGGTTGCCGATGAACCCCTCGGCGACGCGGGCCACAACGGGCTGTTTGCCAAGCGTTTTTGCAAATGCCAGCGCGGTTGCAAGGGTCCGGTCTGAACTGCGGCTGGTGCGCACGACCTCAAGCAGTTTCATGATGTCGGCCGGGCTGAAAAAATGCAGGCCCACGACATCCGCAGCGCGGGCGGTCACGGCGGCCATTTCGTCGATGTCGAGATAGGATGTATTCGTCGCAAGGATCGCGCCGGGCCTCAGAATGCCGTCCAGTGTGGCGAACAGTTCCTTTTTCACGTCCATGTCCTCGAACACGGCCTCGATCACCAGATCACAGTCGGCAAGGTCGGTCATCATGTCACTGGCGGTCAGCAAAGCCTTTCGGGTTGCAGCGACTTCCGCCTCCAGACGACCCCTGGCAACGTCGGCAGCCAGGGCTTGCTCTATCGCATCGCGGGCTTTGTCGCGCGCCTGTGGATCGCGTTCGATCAAGGTGACCGGCAGGCCTGCGGCCAGAACCGCCCGGCAGATCCCCTGCCCCATTGTTCCGCCGCCGACGAGCCCCACCCGTGTGATCGACGCAGGTTTGGCGTCCAGCCCGTCGATCCGTGTAGCGGCCCGTTCTGCAAAGAACAGATGGCGCAGCGCGAAGGCCTCTTCCTGCAGGCGAAAGGTCTGGAAGGAGGCGCGTTCCGTGATGAGGGCCTGCTCGGCGGGCAATTTGGCCGAGAGCTTCACCAGACGGATCGCCTCTGTCACATTGGGCCGTCCCCTGCTGCGACGCAGCGCATTGTCTTCGGCGGCCTGTACAGCCGCTGCATCAGCGGCGGGCACAGAGGCATCACACAAGCGCCGCTTGCATGGCGCTGCCCGGATGGCTGCGATCGCCGTCGCAATCAAATCCTGCGCAGCAGCGCCTGACGCCAGCGCGTCGATCATTCCAAGGCTCAATGCCTCGGGTGCCTTGACCCGCCGACCAGAACAGACCAGCGCAATCGCCTGCGCGATCCCGGTCAGGCGCGGCAGGCGCTGCGTGCCGCCTGCGCCGGGCACCATGCCAAGCGTCACTTCGGGCAGGCCCAGCACAGCATCCGGGGCCGCGATGCGCAGATCGCAGCCCAAAGCCAGCTCGAACCCGCCCCCCAGGGAGGCCCCGTGGATCGCGGCACAGACGGGATGTGGACTGTCCTCGATGGCCGCGATCACCTCCGGCAATTCAGGTTTGGCCAAGGGCGCGCCGAATTCCCGTATGTCAGAGCCGGCGATGAAACTGCGACCCGCACCAAGGATGACGATCCCTTCGATATCCATCTGTGCGGCCTTGCCCATACCAGCCAAAAGCCCTGCCCGGACCGCGGTGGACCCCGCGTTTACCGGGGGATTGTCGATGGTGAGGATTGCAAACCCCGTTTGCACCTCAAGGCGCACGGCACGTGTTTCTTGTATCATCACATTGCTCTTTATTTCGGAAGATCGAGACTTGCCCGCGCAAGCACATTGCGCATCACTTCGGTAGAGCCGCCAAAGATCGTGGTCGGGCGCGCGGCCAGATAGGTGCCTGCAGCGTCAAACCGGCTGTCGCCGCCCTCGGCCAGCTTTGCGCCTGCAAGGCTGCCCGCCACCTGCATCAGGTCTTCGGAAATGCGCTGATACAATGCACTTTGGAAAATTTTCAAAACCCCCACGTCAGCGCCGATGGGCGCGCCGGAGCGCAAGCGCTGAATATAGGTCTCGAACAAATCGTTCAGGTCACCAAGGTCCATCGCGAGCGTGGCAAACCGATCCCGGAACGCCGGATCGTCCCAGATGCCATTGGCACGCGCCGATGCCTCCAACCGGGTCAATGCATTGGCCGACAAGCGCGGCGCGCCGATAAAGACACGCTCGTGACCAAGCAGCGCCTTGGCCATGGTCCAGCCCTGATTGACCTCGCCGACGATATTGCCCTTTGGTATGCGCACGGCGTCCAAGAATATCTCGCAGAACTCCGCATGCCCTTCGAGGTTCTCGATGGGGCGCACGGTGACGCCCGGCGCATCCATCGGAATCAGAAGAAAACTGATCCCCGCCTGCTTTTTCACGGTCTTGTCGGTGCGGGCCAGCACAAAGGCCATGTTGGCATCGGCCCCCAGCGTCACCCAGGTCTTCTGACCGTCAATGACCCAATGATCGCCGTCGCGCACCGCCGTTGTCCGAAGTGCCGCCAGGTCCGATCCCGCGCCCGGTTCGCTATAGCCCTGCGCCCAGATGTCCTCGCCCCGCAAGATGCGCGGCAGGTAGTGGTCCTGTTGCGCTTGTGTGCCGTATTCCATCAACAGCGGCCCGAGCATGACCGTACCGATGTCATGCACACGGGCGCAACCGAAACGCTCGTACTCTTCGATCAGGATCAGGTGCTTCGCGGGGCCCAGCCCCATACCGCCCAAGCCCTGCGGCCAGGTTGGCGCGATCCAGCCGTTGCGGGCAAGCACGCCATACCATGGGCGCACTTCGTGCCAACGCAATCGACGTTGGGCGAAACGCGGAATGTCAGGGTAATGGGTTTCCACGAACTCCCGCACCAGGATGCGGAACGCGTCATCGTTCAGGGCATTGAAGTCGGGGTGCGGCGGGTGATCCGCGGCAAAGGGCGGAGCGGAAGTCATGCAGCTGCCTCCCGAAGCGCCATGAACCGGGCGCGCAACTGATACTCCGGTGCGAACTGGCCTGCTTCTACCAACAGCTTGCGGACATAAAGGCCGATATCCGCCTCGTCGGTGTAGCCGATGGCGCCGTGCATCTGCACTGCCTCGCGCGCCATGAGCCGGGCCAAACCTCCCGCCCGGACACGCGCCCTCAGGATCGCCATCCGCAGCCGGTCATCGGCCTGCCCCTGATCAGACGCCCGTGCCGCCGCGTCGATTGCGGCGCGCGCCAGGTCCAGATGTACCTTGATATCGGTGGCGCGGTGCTGAAGCGCCTGAAAGCTGCCAATCGGCACGTCGAATTGATACCGCGTGCGCAGGTAGTCCAGCGTGATATCGAACGCGCGTTCGGCGGTGCCCTGAAGAAAGCCCGCATGCAACAGCAAGGCCTCGTAAAGGCAATCCTGCATCGACGGACAGGGGTGGATATCGCAGGCGACGGCATCGAAGTGCAACTCTGCCCAGAAGGTCCCGTCATGCATCTGCACCTGCGTGATCCCCAGACCTTCCGCATCCCCCGGTACCAGCGCCAGACCGCAAGCTGTGGTCACAGCAAACACATCGGCCCCCGCCGCAACGGCGATCCTGGAGCCATTCAGCCGCCCGCCCGCAACCGATACGCCACCCGCAGTGTCCATCGCGTTTGGCGCAGACTGCCATGCAGGCACGACGATCTCATCGCCGCGCACGGCCGCCCCGATCGTATCTTCAACCCCGGCAGCCTCCATGAGGCTCAGGGCAAACAGGCCAGGCAGGAAGGGTTCCGGGACCAGTCCCGCACCAAGAATCCGCGTCAGGGCGATCGCTTCGCTGACACCAAGCGCCGATCCCCCGGCCCCTTCGCTGACGCGAAGGCCGAGCCAGCCCATTTCGGCAAACGTTCTCCAGACATCGCGGGAATAGCCAGAACCTTGGAACCGCGCCGCCCGGATCCGATCCAGGGAGCCATCATCCGGCACCACGGCGCTCGCGCTTTCGGACAGCAAGCGGATGTTTTCGGCCTTATCGTCTGGCACTTGCTGCACGCAGGGATTCCTTTGCAAATCAGTTAAGCTATAAAACTAGCTTTAAGGACATGTCAACAGTTCCAGCCTTGCCGCAACGGGCCTATTCGGATGTGATCAACAGGATGACGTCGGCGACGATTGCCGTTTTCCCTTCGGTGCCGACCTCGATTGTCGATGTCAGCGACACGCGCGTACCCATTCTGTGCGGCTGCGCTGCAGTGATCGTCTGCAGCAAGCGGATCTGTGCATCGACCGCGATCTGGGCCACAAACCGCACGCGATCATATCCGTAACTCAGACCCGCGCCGCGTTTCTCAATCCGAAAGAGGCTGCGCTGCCATTCCGGGATGAGCGACAGAACATAGAGCCCATGGGCGATCGTTCGCCCCCCCGGTGCTTCGCGCGCTGCACGCTCTGTGTCGACATGCACCCAATGATCATCCCCTGTCAGCCTTGCGAAGGCGTCAATCTCAGACTGCGAAACGCGCCGCCATGCGGTCGGCCCCAGTCGGGCGCCCACGTGATCACTGAACGCAGCCGGTGTTTGTAGAGTGAGCACGCAGAGCTCCTTTTGACGAAATCACAATTGCACGTCCTACAAAAAACCATATAACTAGCTTTTTATGCAGTCAATGAAGCAGGACACCGACACGCGATGACAATTCCGGACCTCGTCACTACGAAATTCACGGTACCGCGTGACGGCTACGTCCTCAACGCGCAGTCAACTCCGCCCTCCGCAGCAAATGCGCCATGGCTTGTGTTCGGCAATTCGCTTGTGACGGATCTGACGATCTGGCGCGCACAGGCGCAGGCCCTTGGTGGGCGCTACGGAATACTGCGCTACGATCAGGCAGGGCACGGAGGATCAAGCGTGCCGGGCAAGCCGGTCGATTTCGACGACCTCGGGGCCGATCTTTTGGCAGTCATGGACGCAGCAGGCGTCCAGCGGGCTGTCTATGTGGGCTTGTCGATGGGCGTGCCCACTGGGCTGGCCGCCCATAGCCAGGCTGCGGGACGCTTTGCCGCTCTGGTTTTCTCGGATGGACAGGCCAGGACCGCTCCGGGTGGGGCTGCCGGATGGGCCGAACGGATCGAGACTGCGCGCAGTTCCGGCATGCAGGCCTTTGCCGCCGCCACGGCAGCGCGATGGCTGACCGAAACGAGCAGTCCCCAGACACGGAACAGCCTGATACACATGATTGCCACCACGCCTTTCGAAGGGTTCGAAACCTGCGCGACGGCCCTGATGGACTACGACTACGCCGACGAATTGGCGCATATCGCCTGCCCCACGCTTCTGCTGGCAGGGGCGCAGGACGGCGCGATGCCGGAAGGCATGGCGACAAAACTGAAACCCGCCATCGCCGGGGCGCAGATGCATGTCATTGAAAACGCGGGCCATGTCCCCTGCTTTGAACAGCCTGCGGCGTTCACTGCGTGTCTGTCCGGCTTTCTGGAAACCACCTTCGGAGGCGTGTCTGCATGAAATTGCACTGGTCCCCGCGCTCGCCCTTCGTGCGCAAGGTCAACATCGTTCTGGAGGAATTGGGCCTGATAGACAAGGTGGAGCGCATCCGCTCTGTCGCGGTCTTTGCAGCACCGCCGAACCCCGACATTCTTGCCGACAATCCATTGGGCAAGATCCCCGCCTTGATCACTGATGACGGTCGCAAGCTGTTCGATTCGCGGGTGATTTGCGACTATCTGATCACGCAGGCAGGCCGCAACGACCTGCTGCCAACTGACCCGGACACACGGATCAAACACCTGCGCTGGCAGGCTCTGGGCGACGGGCTGACGGATATCCTGCTGCTCTGGCGCACCGAACGGGGGCGCGGCGAGCGGGCTGACCCGGTCATCCTTGCCGCCTTCGAGACCAAGAGCCGCGCAGCCCTCGCCCTTCTGGAAGAGGAAAGCACTGATCTGGCCCAAACGGCCTTTGGGTTGGGTCAGATTTCGGTTGTCTGCGCGCTGGGGCAGCTCGATTTCCGCTATGCCGACTGCGGCTGGAAAACCGCCCTTCCGGGCCTCGCGGCCTGGTATGCAGAGGTCAAAAAGCGCCCCTCCGTTGCTGCCACCGCGATCGTGGACGATGGTGCCGGACCTAGCGGTCCTGCGGACGAAACGCCTTCTTTTAGCTACGGGACACCCTCATGACTGGACCTTTGAAACACATCCGCGTGCTGGACCTATCCCGGATCATGGCCGGGCCCTGGGCTGGTCAAATTCTTGCGGATCTCGGTGCCGAGGTCATCAAGGTCGAACGCGCGGGCACGGGCGATGACACCCGCAAATGGGGACCTCCCTATCTCAAGGACAAGAACGGCAAGGATACCGCGGAATCGGGCTACTACCTGTCGGTCAATCGCGGCAAGAAATCGGTCGAGATCGACATTGCCTCGCCCGAAGGGCAAGCCACCATCAAGGCGCTGGCCACCAAATCCGACATCGTGCTGGAAAACTTCAAGGTGGGCACGCTGGAGCGCTACGGGATTGGACCAGATGACCTGAAAGCCGTAAATCCCGAACTGATCTTTTGCTCCATCACCGGCTTTGGCCAGGACGGCCCACGTGCAAATGACGTGGCCTATGATTTCATGATCCAGGCCATGGGCGGATTGATGAGCGTCACCGGTGCCCCGGACGACGAACCCGGTGGCGGCCCGCAAAAGGTGGGTGTCCCGATCGTCGATATCATGACCGGCATGTATGCCGCCATCTCCGTGCTCGCGGCCCTCGCCGAGCGCAGCCAAAGCGGCAAGGGCGAGACGATTGACATCGCCATGCTTGACGTCGCCACCGCGATGCTGGCCAATCAGGCGATGAACCATCTTGTCTCAGGCGAAACGCCGATCCGGCGCGGCAACAAGCATCCCAACATCCAGCCTCAGGATGTCTTTCCTGTCCGCGATGGCCATATCGTGCTGGCTGTCGGCAATGACGAACAGTTCCAGCGCTTTGCGGTGGCCATCGGGCGGCCTGAACTGGCGCAGGACGACCGCTATGTTACCAACCGCGAACGGGTCAGGAACCTGCACACCCTGCATCCGCTGATCTGCGCGCAATTGCAGCAAAAGGATCTTGCCGTCTGGCTCAAGATATTCGGTATGGAAAAGGTACCCTGCGGCCCGATAAACACGGTGCCGATGGTCTTTGCCGAGGGGCAGGTTCAACATCGTCAGATGCTGCGCGACTTGCCACATCCGCTGTCCGGAACCGTTCCGTCGGTCGTCAGCCCGATGCGATTTGACCGCGCCGCGCTCAGCTTTGATCGGCCGCCGCCCCTGCTTGGCGAGCATACGGATGCGATACTGGAAGAGTTGGGTCTCAAAACGGAGGCCGGAAACTGATGGCCCCGCGAATCCCGCTGCCTGCCCCCGAGGAAATGAACGAGGCCCAGAAAACGGTCTATGACAAGATCGTCAGCGGACCGCGCGGAACCCTGGTGGGACCGCTGCGCGCAGCGCTTCACAATCCGGCGCTGGCCGACCGTTGGCAGGCCTTGGGGCAGGTCTTGCGCTATGAGACCTCTCTGCCCACCAATCTGAACGAGCTCGCCATTCTGGTGGCGGCGCGTCATTGGAACAGCGAGCTTGAATGGACAATTCACGCCGGTGCTGCGCGCAAGGCTGGCCTGGACGAGGCTGTGATCGAGGCGGTCCGCTTGGGCAGATTGCCTGATTTCACCGATGAGTCTGCGCGCGAAGTCTATGAATTCAGTCGCGAATTACTGGAAAACGGCAAAGTGAGCGATGCCACCTATGCCGCAGTGCTGAATCGCTGGGATACCCTGGGCGCCGTTGAACTGACGGCCCTGTTGGGCTACTACTCCATGGTGGCGATGACGTTGAACGCGCACCGCATCCCGCTTCCCGATCACATCCCGGCCGAGCTGAACAGCGACCCGCCTTCCCGGACCACCCTTCCGGTCAGCCCGCGGCGCACTGCGGCGGAGTAGCGGGGGCCGCACATGTTCTACGACCCCAGAACCGAAGACCATGGGCTGGCCCATTCACCATGGACCGCCTTGGTGGTGCCGCGCCCCATCGGCTGGATATCCAGCCTGTCGCCCGACGGCATTGCGAACCTTGCGCCCTACAGCTTTTTCAATGCCGTATCGGGCGCGCCGCCCTTCGTCATGTTCTCCTCCGCCGGTCGCAAGGACAGCCAGACGAACATCGAAGCCACGGGCGAATTTGTGGTGAACATGTCGGTGGCGGCCTTGCAGGACGCGATGAACCTGACCTCCGCCTCTTTTGCGCCGGGCGTGGACGAGTTTGAACGTGCAGGGCTGGAAAAGGCCCCTTGCCGCAACGTGGCCGTGCCGCGCGTGGCGGCCTCGCCGGTGGCCTTGGAATGCGTGCTGAACTGCGTCGTGCCGCTGACCGCGCGGGATGGCACCAAGGCACGCTCCGAGGTCATGTTTGGCGAGGTCGTGGGCATCCATATCGACGACGCGGTGATCGAGGACGGCATGCTGGACATCACCCGGATCCGCCCCCTGTCGCGCCTGGGCTACATGGATTACGCGATCATCGACCAGGTGTTTCCCATCGCGCGGCCGACCCAGACCGACTAGAGCGCCGGATGGCCATTCAAGGGGGCGGTTACGTATGGGGGCGACATCCTCAGTCAAGGCCGCTTGGCTCTCTGCAGTACGAAAAATGGCGGCTCTGAGCCGATTCCGTTGAAAAAGTCGCCCGTTCTTGCCCGCTTTGGCGGGCTATCGCTTTGA
>JBELMB010000217.1:0-8440 GCA_042088665.1 Sagittula sp. | reverse complement strand
TCCGATCTATATGTAGCCCGGGCAAAAATGCATCCCTCTCCCTACCGCCCTTTATGGTTGGGGGATTCGGTAAAAGAAGCGTTCAGATCCGCCAAAAAACTGCAAAGACACGCGGGTTTTGATACGAGACCGGCTGGCGTGTCCTGAGGTGTTTTCTGCTGTAAGCTGACTGGCCCGCGGCCTCTGCGCTCATCTTCGAGATGGGCGTGGCCCCGGCAAATGGGCAAGTGGTCAGAACCGCCCGAGATCTCGGGCGTATTCCTCGAATATCGTGGGATTGAAGATCGAGTTCACCTCCAGAGGGCGTTTCGGCAAGAGATCCGGCGGGAAGACCCGCGCAGCTGCAAACAGCTCTTCCGAGACAAAGCGCAGCCCTTCGGGAAGGGGGCCGAGGTCTGCCGTGCCGTCAAAGCTGGCCATGTTGAACCCCCAGATGCCGAACGATGGCACGGGGATCTGAAAGTTCACCACTTGGGGAAAGATCTCTTCCATGGTGCGGGAGACGGTCCAATAGGTGTGCGGTGAAAAGAACGGCGAACTGGACTGGCTGATGACCGCACCACCGGGGGCCAGGGTGCGCCCCACCATTGCGTAGAATTCCACTGCGTACAGCTTTGTCAGGGCTTCGTTGTGCGGGTCGGGGAAGTCCATGATGATGCGATCATAGGTCTGGTCGGTGTTTTGTATGAAACCGAAGGCATCCTCGTTGTAGACAGTCAGCCCGGGTGCGGTGAGGGCCTCCTTGTTGAGGCGGGTCAGAGGGGCAAAATCGCGGGCCAGATCGGTGATTGCGGGGTCGAGATCCACAAGATCGATCCGCGTGACGGAGGGGTGTTTGAGGATTTCACGCACAGCGAGCCCATCCCCGCCGCCAAGGATCAGCACGCTTTCGGGCGCCGTGCCGCCCCATGTCATCACCGGATGCACCAGCGCCTCATGGTAGCGGTATTCATCCGCTTCGGCGAATTGCAGGTGGCCGTCAATGTACAGACGAACGTCGTTCTTCTTCCATGTGTTGGTGACCACCAGCGTCTGGTAGGCGGACTGCTCGCGCATGATGATCTGGTCAAAGTAGAGGTGGTCTTGCGCAAAGCCCGTGATGCGACCGGCCGAAAGGGTCAGCGCGAACAGCAGCACGATCGTCCCGAGGGTCACCAGCAGCATGCGCTTGAAATCGTCCAGTTGATCGCGCAGCCAGAAGACGTTCAGCAGCGCAACCATGGCATTGGTCAACCCGATGGCAAAGGACGCCGAGATCAGCCCCAGCGACGGCAGCAGCAGGATCGGAAAGGCAACAGACCCCACCAACGCACCGATGTAGTCGAGCGACAGCACATCGGCGATCGATTCCCGCGTCGTGGACCTCTGTGACAGCACGCGGGTCAGCAGCGGGATCTCAAGCCCGACGAGAAAACCGATCGTCGAGATGAAAGTGAACATCCCCACGGTGTAGAGCCAGGGCGCATAGGGAAAGAGCATGAAAAGCGAGATGGAGCACATCCCCCCCACCAGCGCCAAAACCAGCTCGACCCAGACAAAGGCCTGGATCAGATTGCCCTCGATAAAGCGGGACACGTAGGATCCCATCCCCATGGCAAACATGAAAAAGCCGATGGTGAGCGAAAACTGGTATACCGAATTGCCCAGCAGATAGCTGGACACGGTGCCGATGATCAGCTCGTAGACAATACCGCACAGCGCCACCACGAGGATAGAGCCCAGCAGAACCGCCGCCTGTCGTTGCGGCAGGTCGGTGTAGCGGCGGTCTTGCGTGTCCGTCGGCCTGTTGTCGGGGATGTCAGACATGGCGCGCCTTCACGGATGCGGCGCCCGGGCGAACCGGGCGCTGCGTGGCGTGGATCACTTGCCCGCGCGCAGGCCGCCGGAGCGGGCGCTGGCACTGGCGGGCGCGCGATAGCTGGACCGTGGCGTGGGGTTGCGGTTGTTGAAGCTGGCCTTGCTGATGCCGGCCCCACGCTGGCGCGCCAGCATCGACCCGATGAAAGCACCGGCGAGGAACCCGGCACCAGAGAAACGCATGCCAGAGGAATTGCCGGACATATCGGTGGCGATCAGCCGCTCGTTTTCTTCGTCGATTTCAACGGTAAAGAGGTCGCCCTCTTCGGCATCCTGCGTGCCGTTGGCATTCTCATCCGCAAACCCGAGGAATTTTGCGTCAGATTGGATCTCCAACCCGAGGGGGGTGCTGTGGAAGCGCGGCTCAGAGTTCAGGACCTCCGTCAGAAAGCCGGTGAACTCTTCGACGTTCTCTTCGGTCACTTCGGTAATGCTGTTTTCCGTCAGGTAGGTGTCATAATTGGTCAGGGCAAATTCGGTGCGGTCCAGAACCTGGCCCAGATCGGCTGTCTGCTCCCCGCTGTCGGCAAAGAAGATGCTGTAGGCAAGGAAGCCCACGATCGCCACACCGGCGATCACTTTGAGTTGGCTGAACATGGTCTACTCCAATCTTGTTCAATTCGGCTGTCAGGACGCCAGATCATGCGCCCACCAATCCTGGCCCACGCCGGAGCCATAGTAATCCGTCAACTGTCCCAAGTGGCGGAAGCCCTGTGCCCGCAATCCGTCTTCCTGGCTGCGGGAGATGTCCGAAGGAATGGCCAGAACGGCCATGCGGTGTTTCTGATCCCGCGCGCGGTTCAGTGCGAAATCGACCCCGGACAGACCGGTGGGGATCTCTTCCCAACGCAGGTCGGTCACGGCATCGGTTTCGGCAGCCAGCGCGGTGCCCGTGACCGCAAGGCCGGGGTCGCTGCTGTCCGGCGTGGCCCCGGCGGGCTCCGCCTCGGGGTTGTTCAGCCCGTAGATGATCTTGGCCTCCCCCGGCGCGTGGAAATCAGGCACCGTCAGTTCGACACCGGCGCCGAATTCCTCGTACAGGCGATGGGCACCGGCATAGATCAGTTCGCCGTCTTCCTCGTAATCGCTCGTTTCGATGAAGATTTTCCGAATGCCCTGCTGGTTCAGCATCCCCAGAAGATCGTTGAACATCTGGCCACCGAGGCCTTGGCCCATGTGGGCACGGGCGAGGTATGTCCAGGACAACCATGCGAGGTCAGGAACGGTTTCGTCGATCTCGAACCCGGTCAACCCCAGCACCTCGCCGCGGTCGATCAACACGAACATGTTCTCGTACCCACCCTCGACGAGGCTGCGCTCTGCTTCTGCGGCGTCGTCCTCATCCGTTTCTGCAATGATCGGCAGGACCTTGGTCACATGTTCCCATTTCATGGGTTTCAGGCTTGGGCCCTTGTTTCCGAAAAGAGAGGAAAACATGGCGAATACTGCTCCTGTCAAAGCGCCGGCGAGATGGCTGTAGACGCCAAGCGTGCCGCGCATGAAAATCCATTCAAGGCAAAGCGCCCCGGCGATCACTGCCAGTTTCCGGGATCGGGGCCAACCCTTGGGATCGATCAGCCAGGCGCAGGTCACCATGGCATAGGCCACGCCCGAAAGCCCGACAAATCCCGGCCCGGCGATCCACAGTTCCGCGAATGTCGCACAGAGTGCCGCGCCAAGGGCCAGTGCCAGCACGCGCCAAGGCCCCAGCCGGGGTTCGATCATGATCCCGGCCAGCACCACCAGTGCCACATTGAGCACCAGATGCGAGAGCGCGCCGTGGTACAGAACGCCCGTCAGCGCCGCGCTCGGGCCTTGAAAGGCCCCCGGGTCGCGCGCTGGCCCATGCACTGCAAAGACCAGAAGTGCCGCGATGGCGATGGCCTGCGTGGCGTGGCTGTGTCGCAGCGCTTGCCAGCGGATGGTCATCCCTTGGGCGCATGGGCAGCGATCCGCGCAGGCGTGCCGCGCAACAGGACATGGGTCTCTTCGTCCGAGGGGGCAAAGAAGCCGCGCAAGACCTGCAGGCTTTTGTGCGGGTCCGCCGCGCCACACATGAAGATGTCGATGGCGGCATAGCCGTGTTCCGGCCACGTGTGGATCGAGATATGCGATTCGGCCAAGAGCGCCACACCGGTGAATCCAGCCCTGTCTCCGAAGTCATGAGTCGTTACATCGAGCACTGTCGCCCCGGCGGTCACCGCCGCTTGGGCAAGAATCGGTTCTGCGTCTCTCGGCTCCGTGAGGTTCCGGGCGCCGTAGAACTCGGACACGACATGTTGCCCCAAAGTTGATTCTTGCACCTTTTTGTCGAGTCCATCCTTCAAGCCACAACCCTCAATCGAAAACCTCCCCGAATCTGACGCGAGTTGGCATCGCGAGCAAGGGGATAGGACGGGAGAATGGGCGATGAAACGAAAATTTACCTGCCCCCGTTATATAGCGGTGCCAATACCGTAGATGAGTCAACGGTGGTTTTTGACACCTAGCTCGCCTAAAAAATAGCCTCTATACGTATGCACCGCTTTGAGATCAGCACGATCACGACACCGTATGGTATCACCGGCATTATGTTTCACCGCGATACCGGGTTCTTTATCGCATAACAAACGCAAACCCACTGGGAGTGGTGGGGAGCAAGAGAAGGAGGTAACGGGCCGATGAAACTCAGAATTTTCAGGTGCCGCTGCAATCATCCTCTGCGCTTCGGTGCGAGTAACTGTTCATATTGCTTTGTCTCTACCCCGATCTGGAACCGATGGTGGTTCGTGGCGGGTATCGTCGCGATCGGCGGCGGGGCATTCCTCTATTTCTACGGGATGCCGACGGATGTCCTGTCCTACGCGGTTTTGCCCGACACGCCGGTCAAGCCGTAGTCGGGATTTGCCGTTTCGGCGCTACTCTGCCTATGGCTGACGGATCATTGTGCTTTCGTGCACAGCTTGCCAAAACGACCTTGAAATCCATCGGGACAAGGGGCTCTCACCATGGCATGGGCACGACGTGAACTCTTGGCCGGTTTCGGCGCGCTCGCTCTTGCGGGATGCGGAACCACGGGGCAGGGACCAGCGGCACGCGGATCGACCAGCGGTCTTCCGGCGGACCTGCGCCCCCAACCCAATGCAGCCTATGATCAATGGGTCAGCGCCTTTCGTGCGCGGGCCCGCAGCCGTGGTATTTCGGCTGATGTGCTGGAGGTCGGTTTTCGCGGACAGGGCTTCCTGCCCGGTGTCGTGACCCGCGACCGCAACCAGACAGAGTTCAAGCGCACGCTTGAGGACTATCTCGCGATTGTCGCCCCGGAAGAGAAGGTGACTTTCGGACGACGGGCCCTGTCCGGGCACACGCGCGTGCTGGCGCAGGTTTCTGCGCGGTATGGCGTGGCAGCGGACATCATCGGCGCGATCTGGGGTGTCGAGAGCTACTTTGGCACCCGCCGCGGCGAAATCCCCGTGATCTCGGCGACATCGACGCTGGCCTGGGAGGGGCGGCGGGGCCGGTTCTTTGAAAGCAATCTGCTGGATGCCCTGCGGATCCTGCAATCGGGGGATGCGCGGCCAGCGCAACTGGTGGGCAGCTGGGCCGGGGCGATGGGGCACACACAGATGATCCCGAATGCCTATCAGCGGCTGGCCGTCGATTTCGATGGTGACGGCAAGCGGGACATCTGGTCGGACAACCCGGTGGATGCCTTTGCCTCCACGGCGCGGTTCCTTGAAGATGCGGGATGGCGCAGCGGCCAGACTTGGGGGCTGGAGGTCAAGCTGCCCGCCGGCTACGCGGGTCCCAGCGGGCGCAGCACACAGCGCGGCATATCGGTCTGGCGCAGCGCTGGCGTGAGCGCGGCGCGGGGAGGGGCCCTGCCGGACCAAGGGACCGCGGCGCTGCTGGCCCCCATGGGTTTTGGCAAACCGGTCTTTCTGGTGTTTCACAACTTCAACGTTTTGCTGCGCTACAATCCGTCCGAAAACTACGGGCTGGGTGTGGGGTATCTGGCCTCGCGGCTGGCGGGACAGGGGCCGCTTGTGACGCCTTTCGGGCGCGACAGCAACGGGTTGACGCAGACCGACCGCAAGGCATTGCAGCGCGGGCTGACGCGCGCCGGTTTCGACGCAGGCACGCCTGACGGGGTGATCGGCAAAAAGACCACCGCTGCCATCAGGGCGTACCAACAATCCCGCGGCCTGACGCAGACCGGAGCGCCCTCCGCGGCGCTCCTGGACGCGCTGGGGTAGGTTTGCCGCGTCAGCCGGTGCCCAGCAAGCCCGCCTGATAGGCCTTGAGCGTGGGGCGGGCAGCGGCATAGGCCTCGCGCCCTTCGGCCGTGGCCAGATCGGGAAAAAGCGTCAGCAATTCGCGCCGCGGCCCATCGTCGAGCCCATTCATGGACAGGTCGCCGGGCTGAAAGCTTTCGGTCCAGAGGCCGTCCGACAGCACCAACTCGTGTCGGTCAAACATGAAGTGCAGGTAGACCACGCCGTGTTCGGGCTGATCCCGCGTTATGCCGGGGCGCCCGACCAGATGCGCGGCGGCGGCCAGCACTTCGGTTTCACCGAAGTACAGCGCCACATCCGGGCCGCCCATCACCAGACGGTGCTGCGGAGAGACCACCATGTCGCGCTCTGGCACACCCGGACCCAGCGCGCCCGCCGTGATGCGCACCGGTTGCAGCGCGGGGTCGCTGGTCAGACGCCGCACCGAAAGAGGTTTGCCGCCGCTCCAGCGCACCTCCTGATAGCCGTTGTCACGGGTCAGGACGCGGTCTCCGGGCCGGACATCTGCTGCGTCGACCTCACCGCGCGCGGTCTTGATCCGTGTGCCGGGCGTGAAGCAGGGCACGTAGTTCACGTTCTCGATTTCCGAGAAGGTGAGCGTCGAGCCGTCCAGCCACGTCACGGTACCGGATTCCGCGCCGGTCATGACGATACTGGCGGGGCCGGTGATGTTCAGCGTGTCACCCAGAGTTTCGTCGGTCTCGCCGCCGACGACCGTGGCAGCGCCCCCCGCGATATCCGCCGCCGAGATCGAAAAGCTGTCGTCACCTCCATCGCCCTGCGCCTGGTCCCCGGCGCCGACGGTCATGCTGTCGCTGCCATCGCCGCCTTCCAGCGTGTCCGCGCCCGCGCCGCCAAAAAGTTGGTCCGCGCCTTCCCCACCCAGCAGGCTGTCGTCTCCGGCGCCGCCCAGCAGGCTGTCCTCGCCGTCACCACCCGATAGGGTGTCATCGCCTGCGCCGCCAAGGAGCGTATCGTCGCCGCTGCCGCCTTCGACGGCGTCGTCGCCCGCGCCCGCATCGACATGGTCATCGCCTGCACCGGCGTCGATGGTGTCGGCGGCGTTGCTGCCATCCCTCGCCGGGGCCACGTCGCCCTGTGTGGTCAGATCGTTGCCGCTGATCGCATCCTCGAGCGCGCTTGCATCGGCGTTGGGCACCCATTGCGAGACGAGACCACCGGTGTCGTCGCCGATGTCACCGCCGATCTCCTCGGCACTGCGCACATCGTTCCAGAGCCGGGCCTCGTAGATCGTGCCCTCGAACAACTGGATGGCGTTGAAGACGCCGCCTTCGACGTCCTGTTCCTGACCAAGTGCCAATGTGCCGCCCGCGCTGAGCGGCGCCCCGGCCTGAAAGGTGCCACTGTCCGCGAGGCTGCCGTTGACATAGGTGTTCACGGCACCCGTGGCGCTGTCCCAACTGACAGAGAGGGTCTGCTCGGACCCATCCAGAAGCGCGCTGGAACTGATGCCCGTGTCGTATTTGCCATGGTTCATATAGATCTCGAGCGTGCTGCCCGTCTCGGCAAACAAGAGAAACTCGTTGTGGTCCGCACCATTGGCATAAGAGACCAATGCGGTGCCATGCGCGGGCGCGCTGTCCGAGGCGAACTGGATCTCGAAGGTCAGCGCCTGTGTCGGGAAGTCGTCCATCGGGCCGGACAGGGCGACGCCGTCCGTGCCGGTCGTGTTGAAGGTCATACCGGGATTTGTACCGGAATCGGTGATCACGTCATCGCCGTCCCCGCCTGAAATCTCATCCGCGCCCGTGCCGCCTTCGATGACATCGTCCCCGCCGCCCCCGTCGATCGTGTCCTCGCCAGAGCCCCCGTCGATGGTGTCATCACCCGCGACAACCAGTGCGACATTGTCCAGCAGCGGGCCGAGGCTGTTGTCCTCTGACGCGGTTTCGCGAAACTCCAGTCGGTCAACGCCGCCGCTGCCTGTCACGTCAAAGCTGTGGCTGTCCCATTGGCCACCGGTCTCGGGACTGACCTCACCGATCTTTTCGTCGTTCCAGTAGACTTCGAGTGTTTCGCCTTCGCTGCCGGGGCGGGCCGTGGCGTCGAAGGTCATGGTGTAGGTTTCGCCCGCGGTGGTGGCGACATCCTGGTAGATGTTGTTCTGCTCGTTTGCGTTGCGGTCGATTTCGACGAAGTCACCGCCATCCGTGCTGCTCACCCCTTGATGGCCGCTGTCCCATTGCGCCAGCCCGCCATTGTCCGACTGCCAGCCGGTCAGCTGCGCGTTCATGTCCAGACCGCCTGCGCCCAGCGTGGTGCTTTCAAAGCTGCCGTTGACCAAAAGG
>JBELMB010000216.1:0-8542 GCA_042088665.1 Sagittula sp. | reverse complement strand
ATCAACACTCGCAGACCCATCCGTCGTCGAGGACCTCATTGAAAACAGGATGAACCGCCCACGCACAACCAGCGACGCGGTCGCCCAGAAACAGGAGGCCTGAGCCATGATGGACGGCACCCAGACCCCGATCCCGGCCCCCGTTCTGATCCTGCTTGGCCCTCCCGGGGCCGGCAAGGGCACGCAGGCGCGCAGGCTCGAAGACCGCTTTGAGCTCGTGCAACTGTCCACCGGTGACCTGCTGCGCGCAGCGGTGGCCGCGGGCACCGAGGCGGGCAAACAGGCCAAGGCGGTGATGGACGCGGGCGAGTTGGTCTCTGACGAGATCGTCATCGCCATCCTGCGCGACCGCTTGTGCGACGCGGATTGCGCCCGCGGCGTGATCCTCGACGGCTTTCCGCGCACCACCGCACAGGCCGAGGCACTCGACGGATTGCTGGAGGCCTCCGGGCAAAGGATCAACGCCGCCGTGAGCCTAGAGGTTGACGACGCCGCCATGGTGACGCGCATCTCGGGCCGTTACACCTGTTCCAGCTGCGGCGAGGGCTATCACGACAGCTTCAAGCAGCCGAAACAGGACGGGATCTGCGACAGCTGCGGTGCGTCCGAATTCAAGCGCCGCGCCGATGACACCGCAGAGACGGTCGCGGCACGCCTCGACGCCTACCACGCCCAGACAGCGCCGCTTGTTGCCTACTACCGGTCGCGCGGCGCGCTGATCGGCGTCGACGCCATGGGCGAGATCGACGTGATCTCGGAAAAGCTGGCCTTGATCGTGGCGACCGCCACGGCCTGACAAGCATGGCCCGATAAGCATGGCCCGATAAGCACGGCCCGATAAGCACGGCCCGATAAGCACAGCCCGACAACCAAGGCCTGGCCACCCCACCCCAACGACCCCCGACACGACAGGGGGACCGCGTCTCGCCCCAAGGGACGCGGACAGGAGACGTGTGCCCGGCGGGCGCACGAACTAGCTGCGCCGCCCGGCGCACGAACAAGCTGCGCCGCGAGGCGCACGTAGAGGAGGACCCGCACATGACGGATCAATCATCACAACACGCGCAGGTGGCCGAAGCCGACAAGGGCTATTGGGCTGCCAACATGCGCATCATCGCCATCAGCCTCGTGATCTGGGCCGTGGTCAGCTTTGGCTTTGGCATTCTGCTGAGGCCGCTTCTGTCAGGCATTCAGGTCGGAGGCTCCGACCTTGGTTTCTGGTTCGCCCAGCAAGGGTCGATCCTGGTCTTTCTGGGCCTGATCTTCTTCTACGCCTGGCGGATGAACAAGCTCGACAAAGAATACGGCGTGGACGAGGAGTAAGACCCCATGGACCAGTTTACCATCAACCTGCTGTTCGTGGGCGCGTCCTTTGCGCTCTACATCGGCATCGCGATCTGGGCCCGCGCGGGCTCCACGTCGGAATTCTACGCCGCCGGCCGCGGCGTGCACCCGGTCACCAACGGGATGGCGACCGCCGCTGACTGGATGTCGGCGGCCAGCTTCATCTCCATGGCGGGGCTTATTGCCTTTACCGGCTACGACAACTCAGTCTTTCTTATGGGCTGGACCGGCGGCTACGTGTTGCTGGCGCTGCTGCTCGCCCCCTACCTGCGCAAGTTCGGCAAGTTCACGGTGTCCGAGTTCATCGGCGACCGGTTCTACTCTCCCACCGCGCGCGTGGTGGCCGTGATCTGCCTGATCGTCGCCTCCACCACCTATGTGATCGGTCAGATGACCGGTGTCGGCGTGGCCTTCGGACGCTTCCTCGAAGTGTCCAACACCACCGGCCTGTTGATCGGCGCCTGCGTGGTCTTTGCCTACGCGGTCTTCGGCGGGATGAAAGGCGTGACCTACACGCAGGTGGCGCAGTACTGCGTTCTGATCATGGCCTATACGATCCCGGCCATCTTCATCTCGTTGCAGCTGACCGGCAACCCGATCCCGGCGCTGGGTCTGTTTGGCGATCACGCCGCTTCCGGTGAGCCGCTATTGCAGAAGCTGGACCAGATCGTGGCGGAGCTTGGCTTCAACGAATACACCGCGCACCATTCCGATACCTTCAACATGGTGCTCTTTACCCTGTCGTTGATGATCGGCACTGCGGGTCTGCCCCATGTCATCATGCGCTTTTTCACCGTGCCCAAGGTGTCCGACGCCCGCTGGTCCGCGGGCTGGACGCTGGTCTTCATCGCGCTTCTGTACCTCACGGCCCCGGCTGTTGGCGCCATGGCCCGCATGAACATCACCGAACTGATGTGGCCGGGCGGCACCAATGGTGACCCCGTCTCCGTCGAGATGATCGCCGAGGACGACCAGTACAACTGGATGGCCAACTGGCAGAAAACCGGCCTGTTGGGCTGGGAAGACAAGAACGGCGACGGCAAGATCGCCTACTTCAACGACAAGGACCCCGAAACCGTGGCCGCCATGGAAGCGGCGGGCTGGGGCTCGGCCAACGAGTTGACCAAGTTCAACCGCGACATCCTCACGCTGGCCAATCCCGAGATTGCCAACCTGCCGTCATGGGTGATCGGGCTGGTGGCTGCGGGGGGTCTTGCTGCGGCGCTCTCCACCGCCGCGGGTCTGCTGCTGGCGATTTCCTCGGCGGTCTCGCATGACCTGATGAAGGGGCAACTGACCCCGAACATCTCGGAAAAGAACGAGCTGCTGTCCGCCCGGATCGCCATGGCCGTGGCCATCGCGGTGGCGACCTATCTGGGGCTGAACCCCCCGGGCTTCGCCGCGCAAACCGTGGCGCTGGCCTTTGGTCTTGCGGCGGCGTCGATCTTCCCGGCACTGATGATGGGCATCTTTACCAAGGTGAACAACACCGGCGCCGTGGCAGGGATGCTTGCAGGTCTGACCGTGACGCTGGTCTATATCTTCCTGCACAAGGGCTGGCTCTTTATCCCGGGCACCAACAGCTTCACCGATGCGGAGCCGCTGTTCCTGACGGTCAAATCCACCTCCTTCGGGGCGATCGGGGCAATGATCAACTTTGCCGTGGCCTATTTCGTGTCGAAGGCCACCGCGCCGATCCCGACCGAGATCGAAGAACTGGTCGAATCCGTGCGCATCCCGCGCGGCGCTGGCTCTGCTGTCGATGGGCACTGAGCCCGATCAGGGCCGGGCGGGGTCGTTGACGTCCCGCTCCAGTCCGGCATGATCGACCGGGGCTGCGCAGGCGGCCCCGGTTTTCCACTTTCTACCGGGTGGCGCGGACCTGCCCCGCGCCAAACCCCTGTGCCAAACCCTGCCGCCAAACCCCGGGAACCACACCCCAGCGCCCTGCCCCCGCGCAACCCCGTGGCGACAAGCCGTTGACGTCGCGAGAGCTTTTCCAAAGGACCTGCCATGCCCCTTGACCACGACGCCCTGCGCAGCTTCCTCTCTTCGGTGCACCCCTATGACGCACTTGAGCCACCCGTGCTGGACCGGCTTATGCCCGCCTTCAAGCTGATGCATATGGCCGCCGGCCAGGACATCTACAATCTGGGCGAGCGACTGGAGGGGCTTTACCTGATCCACTCGGGGCGCGTCGAAGTGCGCGAACAGAACGGCGCGGTGGTCTCTCAACTGGGGCCGCGCAACTCCTTTGGCGAGCGCGGGCTGAGCCGCGACGGCATCGCCGTGACATCGGCACGCACCATTGACGACGCGCTGCTGCTGGTCCTGCCAAAGACGCAGTTCCTGCAACTGCTCGAGACAGAGCCCGCCGCGCGCCGGTTCTTTGACCGCCAGCGCCCGACCCGCGAGAAGCGCGCGGATCTGGCCACCAGCCGGGTGGAGGTGCTGATGGCGCGGGACCCGCTGACCTGCCCCCCAGCAACCACGGTGCAGGAAGCGGCGCAGTTGATGCAGGCGCGCCATGTTTCCTCGATCTGCGTCACCGAGGGCCAGACCCTGCGCGGCATCGCCACGGTGCGCGACCTCTCTGGCAAGGTGGTGGCAAGGGGGCTGCCCTATGCCACCCCCATCACCCGCGTGATGACCGCCGATCCGCTGACGCTGCCGCCCTCGGCCATCGGGTCGGACGTCCTGCACATGATGATGGAACGGCGCATCGGCCATATCCCCGTGACCCGGGACGGACACCTGCTGGGCATGGTCACCCAGACCGATCTGACCCGGTTTCAGGCGATGACCTCGGCGGAACTGGTCCGCGAGATCGCACAGGCCGGAGACGCTGTGGCGATGGCAAGGGTGACCGCGCGCATCCCGCGCCTGCTGGTGCAACTGGTTGCAAGCGGCACCCGGCACGAGGTCACCACGCGGCTGATCACCGACATCGCCGACACCGCCACGCGCCGCCTGCTGGTGCTCGCCGAGGAAAAGCTGGGGCCCGCGCCGGTGCCCTACCTCTGGGCGGCCTGCGGCAGCCAGGGGCGACAGGAACAGACCGGTGTGTCGGATCAGGACAATGTGCTGATCCTCTCCGACGATTTCACCGAAGCGATGCGGCCCTATTTCAGCGCCCTCGCCGCCGAAGTGACCGCCGGGCTGGATGCCTGTGGCTATGTCTATTGCCCGGGCGAGATGATGGCCTCGACCCCGCGCTGGTGTCAGCCGCTGCGCACATGGCGCGGCTACTTTGCGAACTGGATCGCACGGCCCTCGCCCGAGGCGCAGATGCTGGCCTCTGTCATGTTCGACCTGCGGCCCATCGGTGGCGCAACCGGGCTGTTTGCCGATCTGCAGGCAGAAACACTGGCAAAGGCCAGCGGAAATTCGATCTTTGTGGCGCATATGGTGTCGAACGCGCTCAAACACACGCCGCCACTGGGTCTGTTGCGCGGCTTTGCGACGATCCGGTCAGGCGAACACAAGAACCAGCTCGACCTCAAGCACAACGGCGTGGTCCCGGTCGTGGATCTGGGGCGGGTCTATGCGCTGCAAGGACAGGTGCCACGCGTGAACACCCGCGCCCGGCTCGAAGCGGCGGTCGCCGCGGGCGTGCTCAGCCCCAGCGGCGGGCAGGATCTGCTGGACGCCTACGACCTGATCGCAGAGACACGGCTGGAACAGCAGGCCCGGCAGGTGAAGGCAGGCGGCAGGCCCGACAACCACCTGCCCCCGTCCAACCTGTCGGATTTTGAGCGAAGTCATTTGCGCGACGCCTTTGTCGTGGTGAAATCGCTGCAATCGGCGCTGGGGCACGGCAAGGGCATGCTGGGCTGACCCGGTTGGCCGCACAAGGAACCGCGGCCCCCTGACGGGGGCACATTGGGGAGGACACGCGCTCAGATCGCGGCCTTCGGAGGAGAAAAAGAGATGTTTCTGGAATTGATTGCCGTGCTCTTTGCGGGCTTTGCCGGTGCGGGCATCATGCTGCTGATCACCCGCCTGACGCGGTTGCCGCGCTGGCTGGTGCCGGTCGGGGCCGGTCTGGCCATGCTGGCAACCACGGTCTCTGGCGAATACAGCTGGTATGCGCGCACCTCGGCCAGCTTGCCGGACGGGCTGTCGGTTGCGCAATCGGTGCCCAGCACCGCGTGGTGGCGGCCATGGACCTTTGTCGCACCGATCACTGACCGCTTTGTTGCCGTCGACACGGTGCACCTGCGCCCCAATCTGGAGACGCCGGGACTGTATCTCGCGGAGCTGTACTTCTTCGGGCGCTGGAAACCGGTGGCGCAGGTGCAGATGATGGTCGATTGCGCGGACGGGCGGCGCGCCGATCCCACCATGGGCGACGGCACGCAACCCGTCTGGCGCAACACCGGATTCAAGGATCCCATCGTCAAGACGGTCTGCGAGGCGGTGTAACATGTTCGACGACCTCAGCCTGCGCCTGCGCATCTTCCTGTTCTTCTGCCTTCTGGGACCGGGGGGCGCGGCGCTGACGCTGGGCGCGCTGTTTGTGGGGCACGCCCGTGCGCTGGACGGCGATGTCACCAACGGCTTTGTCCTCGCGGCGGTCCTTTCGTGTTTCGGGCTTGTCGCGCTCACGGTCGGGGTCTGGCTCTTGTTTGACGAGAACGTCGCAAAGCCGATCGAGCGGCTCTCAGCCGAGCTGCGCACCCGCGCCCATGCAGACATCACCACCGGGGTGGACAGATCTGCCGCGCGCTACCTTGGGGATCTTGCCCCGGCGGCCTCTGCGCTGACCCTGAAGCTGTCCGACAGCACGCTGCAAAGCGCCGCGCGCATCAGCGCCGAGACCGCGCGACTGGAAACGGAAAAAGCCCATCTGACCGCGCTTCTGACAGATATTCCGGTGGCCACGGTGCTGGTCAATGGCGCGAACCGGATCGTGCTCTATGACGGTCAGGCGGCAGAGATTCTGGCGCAACAGGCCATGCCCCGTCTGAACGCCCCGCTGACCGACTATTTCGATGGCGCCAGCCTTGGCGCCGCGTGCCGCAAGATAGGAAAAACCGGGATGGAGGCCGCAGCGAGGCTCACCGGTCTGGACGGCCAGCAGACCTACGACACACGCCTGCGTCCGATGGAGGGGGGCGGTTTCATGCTGCTGGTCGATGCCACCCACCTGAACATCGCGCCCGAGGCCGCGCGCCCGCTGACCTATGACTTTGCTCTGTTGGAGGCGCGCGCAGAGGGGCCGCTGGACACCCGGCCGCTGCATCAACTGACCTATACGGTCCTCGATACGGAGACCACCGGGCTCCTGCCCCACAAGGACGAGATCGTCCAGATCGGCGCGGTGCGCATCGTCAACGGGCGGATCATCGACGGCGAAGAGATCGACCAGCTCGTCGATCCCGGCCTGCCGATCCCGGCGTCCTCCACGCGGGTGCATGGGGTCTGCGATGCCATGGTCGCCGGACATCCCGACATAGCGGTCGCCGGGCGCGCGTTTCACGATTTTGCCCGCGGATCGGTGATCGTCGCGCATAATGCGCCCTTCGACATGGCCTTTCTGCACCGGCACAAGGCCCGGATGGGCGTGGTCTGGGATCACCCGATCCTCGACACCGTGCTGCTGTCGGCGGTGCTGTTCGGGGCCTCGCAGAGACATACGCTGGACGCGCTGTGCGACCGGCTGGACGTCACGATCCCCGCACGGCTGCGCCATACCGCGCTGGGGGACGCCCGCGCCACCGCCGAAGCGCTGGTGCGCATGTTGCCCATGCTGGCCGGGCGCGGGATGACCACCCTGTCGGAAGTGCTGGTCGAGACGCGCCGCCATGGCAGGCTGCTCGAAGATCTGAACTGACGCTTGCCGCGGCCACCATGCTGCGCCCGGGCGCTCAGGCCGTCGTCTCGCCGGCCGCGATCTCGCTGACCTGAACCTTTGACAGGGGCGTGCCAGTCCGGGCGCAATGCAGCAGCACCGGCGACGCACGCCAGACCACGGGATCCTCCTGCGCGAACCCCTCGATCGCTGCGACGATGGCCGCCGCGCCCCAGTTGTCGGCATAATGCATCAAGCCGCCGCGCCAACGCGGAAACCCGTAGCCAAACACCGTGACGAGATCGATGTCCGCCGCGTTGGCCGCGATGCCTTCGCCGAGGATCTCCGCCGCCTCGTTGATCATCGCCGCCAACAGCCGCGTCCGGATCTCTTCCGCGGTGTAATCGACGCGGGTGATGCCTGCGAAATGCGCCTCTTCGAGGGCCAGATCCGCGACGATGGGATCATCGACCTTGCCCTTGCCACCGGGATAGCGATACCAGCCCGCCCCGGTCTTGCGCCCCAGCTTGCCCAGTTCGACCATGCGGTCGGCAATGGGCACATAGCGGCGGGCGGGGTCGCGCGTGGCGTCCTGCCTGCAGCGATTGGCAAAGGCAATGTCGAGGCCGGACAGGTCCTGCGCCTCATAGGGGCCCATGGCATAGCCAAAGGCGACCATGGCCTCGTCCACCTCCCAGGGGGTGGAGCCATCCATGAAGACCGTGTCCGCTGCCTCCCGGTAGCGTGCGAGGATACGATTGCCGATAAAGCCATCGCAAACCCCCGCAAGAACCGGCACCTTGCGCAGACGCCGCGCCAGCGCATAGCCCGTCGCCAGCGCCCGGTCAGAGGTCCGCGCGCCGGTCACGATCTCCAGCAGTTTCATGATGTGCGCGGGGGCAAAGAAATGCAGCCCGAGCACGCGCGAAGGATCCGCCACAGTGCCGGCAATCCCGTCGAGATCGAGATAGGATGTATTGCTGGCCAGCACCGCATCCGGCGCCAGCCTGGCCTCGAGCGCGGCAAAGACCGCGCGCTTGACCTCCATGCTTTCGAACGCGGCCTCGATGGCCAGCGACGCCCCGGAAGCCGCGCCGTAGTCGGCGCTGACGGTGAGGCGCGCGCGTCGGTCCTCTGCGCCCGCGGCGTCGATCATCCCGCGCGACAGGCTTGCGCCGATGATTTTTTCCACGTTGGCCTCGGCGCGGGACACCCCATCGGCATCGGTTTCCAGCAAGACCACCTGCAGCCCGGCGCTCAGGCAGGCATAAGCGATGCCCGCCCCCATGGTGCCGCCCCCCACGACGGCGACCTGCCCCAGCTCTGCGGCCGACGCTGCCAGAGAGGCGGGTGGTTTGGCGGCGCGTTCGGCAAAGAACATGTGCCGCAAGGCCCGCGCCTGAT
>JBELMB010000215.1:0-8562 GCA_042088665.1 Sagittula sp. | reverse complement strand
ACAACGATCAGCAGGTCATTGGACAGCGAGAAACCGATCGCCGCCGCCGCCCAGCCGGAATAGCTGTTCAGCATCGAGACAACGACCGGCATGTCCGCGCCGCCGATGCCCATGATCAGGTGATAGCCGATGAACAAGGCCAGCGCCGCCATCACGAACAACGTCCAGCTGCCCGCATCGCCCATGTAGAGCACGAGCATCAGCAGCGACCCAAGCGCCGCCGCGAGGTTCAGCATGTGGCCCCCCGGCAGCTTGATCGCCTTGGAGTTCACCTTGCCCGCCAGCTTGCCATAGGCAATCACGGAGCCGGTGAAGGTCACCGCGCCGATCCAGATGCCCAGCGCCAGCTCGACCTTCAGGATGTTGATCTCGACATTGCTTTTCTTGGCCACCAGCTGTGCAAAGGTGCCGTCAACCGACTCGCTTGCCGCCTTCGCCGCATCCACCAGATTGATGGTGAAATCCGCGTTGAAGCCCACAAAGACCGCCGCAAGCCCCACAAGGCTGTGCATGGCTGCCACCAGTTCGGGCATCTGTGTCATCTGCACGCGGTTGGCCAGTTGCATGCCGATCACGCCGCCGATGGCGATCAGGATCAGCGACACGATCGCCAGACCAGAGCCCGGGCCGATCAAGGTCGCCGCCACCGCCAGCGCCATGCCGACGATGCCGTACCAGACCGCGCGTTTCGCGCTTTCCTGTCCCGAGAGCCCCCCCAGAGAGAGGATAAAGAGGACCGCTGCGACCACGTAGGCCGCTGTCGTAAATCCGAATTCCATAGTCCTGACCCCTCCTTACGATTTCTGGAACATGGCGAGCATGCGCCGGGTGACGAGGAAGCCACCGAAGATGTTGATCCCGGCCATGAAGACCGAAAGCGCCGCGAGGATCATCACCAATGCACTGGTCGACCCGATCTGCATCACGGCACCAAGGATGATGATCGACGAGATCGCATTGGTCACCGCCATCAGCGGCGTGTGCAGCGAATGGCTGACGTTCCAGATCACCTGGAATCCGATGAAGACCGACAGGACGAACACGATGAAGTGCTGCATGAAGCTCGCCGGGGCCACCAGACCCACCGCAAGGATCAGCACCGCGCCCGCGCCCAGCATGGTCACCTGGCTCTTGGTCTGGGCCTTGAACTCTGCGACTTCCTTGGCGCGTTTTTCCTCGGGCGTCAGCTCCTTGGCCTTTTCCTTTGGCTTGGCGGCGATGGCCTGCACCTTGGGCGGCGGCGGCGGGAAAGTGATTTCCCCCTGGTGCGTCACGGTGGCGCCACGGATCACGTCGTCTTCCATGTTGTGATTGATCACGCCGTCTTTCTCCGGCGTCAGATCGGTCAGCATGTGGCGGATGTTGGTGGCATAAAGCGTCGAGGCCTGCGCCGCCATGCGCGACGGGAAGTCGGTGTAGCCGATGATCGTGACACCATTGTCGGTGACGATCTTCTCGTCCATCACGGTGCCTTCGGCGTTGCCGCCCTTTTCCGCAGCAAGGTCAACGATGACCGAACCGGGCTTCATCGCCGCGATCATATCCGCCAGCCACAGCTTGGGCGCAGGGCGGTTGGGGATCAGGGCCGTGGTGATCACGATGTCGATCTCCGGCGCGATCTCGCGGAACTTTGCCAGCTGCGCTTCGCGGAACTCCGGGCTCGACACGGCGGCGTAGCCACCGGTGGCGGCGCCGTCCTGCTGCTCTTCCTCGAAGTCGAGGAAGACGAACTCGGCGCCCATCGATTCCACCTGTTCCGCCACTTCGGGCCGGACGTCAAAGGCGTAAGTGATCGCGCCCAGCGAGGTCGATGTCCCGATGGCAGCCAGTCCGGCCACGCCCGCGCCCACGACCAGAACCTTGGCCGGGGGCACCTTGCCCGCTGCCGTGATCTGCCCGGTGAAGAAGCGGCCAAAGTTGTTGCCCGCCTCGATCACCGCGCGGTAACCCGCGATATTGGCCATCGACGACAGCGCGTCCATCTTTTGCGCGCGGCTGATGCGCGGCACCATTTCCATGGCGATCACATTGGCGCCCTTGGATTTGGCGATCTCCAGCCCTTCGGCGTTGCCACCCGGGTTGAAGAAGGTGATCAGCGTCTTGTCCGCGGTCAGGTGATCCAGCTCTTCGTGCGTGGGGATGCGGACCTTTGCGATGATGTCGACGCCGCTCCAGAGCGCATGCGCGTGGTCCACGACCTCGACACCGGCCTCGACGTAAGTGGCGTCGGAGAAGCCCGCCTGGGCCCCTGCACCGCTCTCGACGAAGCATTCATAGCCCAGCTTTTGCAGTTGGCGCGCCGAGTCCGGCGTCATCGCCACGCGGGCTTCGCCAGCCTCGACCTCCTTGGGTGTCCCGATTTTCACGTCTCACGTCCCCTTCTTTCCGTAGTTCCAATCAAAGCCCGGCGGGCTCAATTTCGCGATGGGTCTACAGGTCTGACCTATTCTCGACAAGCGCAGCGTCCGGAATTCAGACCACTTGTCGCGGAAGTGTCAGACCCATCGCCTCGTTTGTTGCTTGTAACGCGCAAATTCTGCAAGGAACTTGCGGTCCAGCCTGTCCTCTTCCGGCAAGATAAAGCGCTTTTCGATGATCCAGATGAAAACCGGCACAAGCGGTAGCGCCAACACTGCATCCCAATACAGGATCATGCCCAGCAGCGCCAACGAATCACCAAGGTAGATCGGGTTGCGGCTGCGGCTGAAAATACCGGACGTGACCAGGCTGGCGGCCTCGAGATGCGGAATGACCGTGGTGCGATGTCGTCGCATTTCGAACACCGCGAGCGCCATCAGGAGCACGCCGCCGCCCACCAGAATGCCGCCCAGAAGATCGGCCCAGACAGGTCCGAAACTGCCCATCGGCAGTGCCGTTTTCTGCCACCACGCAAGCGCCAAAGCCCCCAGCAACCAGACCGGGGGGATATCAATCCATTTCAGAGGGTCGCGCATCACCACAGTCCTTGTTCAACGCGGGATATATCCCGACCGGAGCAAAGGCACAGGGTCGAGAGGTGTTTTTGCACAAAAAGCCTGCAATTGCCCCGAAATCATCCGGGCTGATACGCGCCGTTTTCGCGCCAACCCGACAGGCCCGTTTGCAGAACAACGACGTTGTCCCGCCCCAACAGCCGCGCTGCAAAGACCGCCTGCGCCGAAAGCGTGCCGGTATTGCAAAAGAGCACGACCTTGCCCGTCTGCGGCAATTCATCCAGCCGCCCGGCAACTTCGCGCCACTCGATGTGCATGGCGCCGGGGATGGTGCCTTCGGCGAACTGTTCGGCAGAGCGCGTGTCGACAAGGGTGATCTGGTCCCAGATGTCTGCCGTCAGTTGCTCGGGCAGGATGATGCCGGAATCGTAGGGTTCAAACTCGACATAGCCGATGACGGCCTGGGCGAGATCTTCGGCCAGAGCAGCAGTGCCGATGCAGGTCGCGGCACAAAGCGCGGTGAGAATGCGAAACATGGGAGGGGCCTTTCGTGTCTGGGCACGCGGTGCCGGATGGGTTTTGGAAGCGGCTAGGGGGGACCGGACCTTGCGGGCAGCGATCGTCGGAGCGATCGCGAGCGTGGCACCCGGCATATCGACGGGGTGGGCTGCGGATCTTTTGCTTCGCAAAACACCGCCTTGCCCACTGGCAGCGATCGTCGGAGCGATCGCGAGCGTAGCGCCCGGCATGTCGACGGGGTGGGCTGCGGATCTTTTGCTTCGCAAAACACCGCCTTGCCCACTGGCAGCGATCGTCGGAGCGATCGCTGCCTTATTCCCACTCCATCTCTTCATAGACGCGGCCGGCATTGCGGGTGGCCAGTTCTTCGAAGGTGTCCAGATGGATCCAGGCCGATTGGTCAACATAGTAAGCCCCGGCCAGATCGCCCCCTTCGTCGATATGCGCGCCGATCTTGCTGCGCAGATCGCTCAGGTACCCCACCGTGCCTTCGGTCACAGGTCCCATGTTGGTGGGATGCCCATGGCCCGGAATCACGTAATGCGCCCCGAGATCGGCAAACGGTCCCTCGAAAGTCTCGATCCAGCAACTGGTGCAGGTGCTCTCGAAGATCGGCGGCATCCGCTCATGGAAGGCGATATCGCCCGCGATCACCAATGACATCTGGGGCAACCAGACCTGTGTGTCTCCCGGTCCATGCGCCGGCCCAAGATGCAGCACGCGAAAATCCACGCCGCCCAGTTGAAACGCATGCTCTGTCTCAAAGGACAGGTTGGCGGCCACAACGCGCGTGCCCTCGGCCTTGTCACGGTTGTACCGCTCCATGCCTTGCAGGATGAAGTCGCCTTCTTCCTCGACCTCATGGATGGCATCCACATGGGCCAGAATGTCGACGCCCTGATCCGCCCAGTAGCTGTTGCCAAGCATGGCATGACCCTGACCGTTCTCGTTGATGACCAGTTTCACGGGCTGATCCGTGATCGCCTTGATCTCTGCGTGCAGCGCTGCGGCGAGGCGGGCGGACGCACCGGCGTTGATCACGACAACCCCCTCGTCGGTGACCACGAAGCTGAGGTTGTTGTTGTGTCCCGAGTTTTCGTAGGTCGGTGGCGCGGTCGCCCCGATGGCGGTCCAGACGCCCTGCAGGAACTGCACCGGCTTGTTGTACAACTCGGAGTCCGGGTACTTGTCGGCGATGTCCTCATGGGCGGCGGCCATCTGCGCCCCCAGCAACAGCGCTGCCAGCAGTGTGCGTTTCATGATCTGGTCTCCTCCCTCGGATAGGCATACACATTCGCAAGTGTGAATTCAAAAGCCAAGCCCTCAATTGCCGGGCGGCCTGCGTGGCGACCTCTTGTCACTGGCTTGTCTTCGGGACCCAAGCCGCTAGGGTACCGCAAGGATTGAGGGGAGAGGCAGATGCTGAAGGGCAAACACGCGCTGGTCACGGGGGGCGGATCCGGCATCGGTCTGGCGATTGCCCGGGCCCTTGCGGAGGCGGGCGCGGAGGTCACGATTACGGGACGCACTGCCGCGCGTTTGAACGAGGCCGCGGCGCAGACACCGGGCCTGTATGCAATGGAAATGGACGTCAGTGATGAGGCTTCGGTGGTGGAGGGCGTCGCTGCCGCGGTGGCCGCACGCGGCCCGGTTCAGATCTGCGTGCCCAATGCCGGGCTGGCCGAAGGGCGCGCGCTGCACAAGACCGACATGGCGTTCTGGCGGTCCATGATGGCCACGAACCTCGACGGGACCTTCCTGACGATCCGCGAATGCCTGACCTCGATGACGACAACGGACTGGGGCCGCGTGATCGCCGTCGCCTCCATCGCGGGGCTGAAGGGGCTCAAGGGAGCGCCAACCTACACGGCCTCGAAGCACGGCATGATCGGCCTGATCCGCGGGCTGGCCGCCGATTATGTGCGCAAGCCCTATACGTTCAACGCGCTGTGCCCGGCCTACGTGGACACGGACATCGTGACCAACAACGTGACCTCCATCATGAAACGCACCGGCATGGATGCGGACGCTGCAAGGGCGGTGATGGTCGACGTGAACCCGCACGGGCGCTTGATCCTGCCGGAAGAAGTGTCCGATGCGGCGCTTTTCCTTTGTGGCGCACATTCCGGGTCCGTGAACGGGCAGGCGATCCAGATCGCGGGCGGCGACCTATGAAGACGCGCGAACGCGGGGTGAACCCCGCGCTACAGGCCGTGCCGCGGTTTGACGGGCGACAAGTCCCCGCCCACGGGCGCGACGGAGTGTGGCGCGGGGTTGACCCCGCGCTGCCCCACGGTGGTCAGCCATGACCAGTTTCGAGGCCATGCGCGCAGGCTTTTGCCTGCCGGAAGGGATCGTTTATCTCGACGGCAATTCGCTGGGACCGCTGCCCGTGTCAGCCCCCGACCGCATGGCACAAGTGCTGCAGGCCGAATGGGGCGCGCATCTCATCGGCGGCTGGAACGCCTGCGGCTGGATGACGGCGCCGGAGGTTCAGGGGGACCGCATTGGCCGCCTCATCGGCGCCGAACCCGGCCATGTGGTGGTCGGTGACACATTGTCTATCAAGGTCTTTCAAGCGCTCGCAGCCGCCCTGCGCCTGAGCCAAAACAAGGCACCGGACCGCCGCGTGATCCTGTCGGACACCGGGAACTTCCCAAGCGATCTCTACATGGCCGAAGGCCTTTTGAAACTGCTGGGCCCGGATCACACCCTGCGCCTCGTCGCGCCCGAAGAGGTCGCAGAGGCGCTCGATGACACCGTCGCGGTGCTCTTGTTGACAGAAGTGGATTATCGCACCGGACGTCGCCACGACATGGCCGCCCTCACCGAGGCGGCGCAATCAAAAGGTATTCTCACGGTTTGGGATCTGGCCCATTCCGCCGGTGCTTTCCCGGTGCATCTGGCCGAGGTCGGCGCAGATTTCGCCGTCGGTTGCACCTATAAATACCTCAACGCAGGGCCCGGGGCTCCGGCCTTTATCTACACCGCGCCGCGCCACGCGGAGCTGGTCGATCCGGCGCTGGCGGGTTGGTTGGGGCATGCGGCACCCTTTGCCTTCGAGCAAAGCTACCGGCCCGGTGACGGAGTCCGACGCTTGCGTGTCGGCACACCTCCGGTGCTGCAGATGGCCGCCCTCGACGCCGCCCTCGACATCTGGGACGACGTCGACCTCGACGCTTTGCGCGCCCGCTCGCTGGTGCTGGGGGACCGGTTCATCGATGGGGTCGCAGCGCAGTGCCCTGAACTGCGCCTCGCAACACCCCGCGCGCCGCAGGAGCGCGGCTCACAGGTATCGTTCCGCCACCCCGAAGGTTACGCCATCATGCAAGCGTTGATCGCGCGCGGTGTGATCGGCGATTTCCGCGCGCCGGACATCCTGCGGTTCGGGATCACGCCACTGTTCATCGGGCCTTCGGAAATCGACCGCGCCGTTGAGACCCTCGCCGAGATCATGAAGACACGGGCCTGGGACACGCCCGCGTTCCATGCGCGCAAGGCGGTGACCTGAGAGACAGGCCTGAAGGATGGGTCCAAAGCACCGGCCCAAGGGACGGGCCCAAGGGACTGGCCTGAGCGCATCGGTCGGCTGAAGCCCAAGTAACCTGCCCCACCGGCACGCAGCCATGTTGCGCTGTCAATCGCGCCATCTCGAACACCCTTGGCGCCACCCGGAGCGACGCCAACAGCGAGATCCGCTGCGCCCCGCCCCCCTTGCCAGAAGACCCATCCCTGATCCAAAAAACGCCCAGAACCCCCAATCGCCGCAACAGCTGGCCCCAAGGGGACTCCTCTGCCCTGCGCATCCTCACACAGTGCCGCGCCGCGCGAAGGCGCTTGTCCCGGCAGGCCCAACCGCGGTACGGTTTCGCCGCCTTGAGAGGGGAAGCGCAATGACACAACCGATAGGCAGCAGCCCGGCAAGAGACGCCGCAAGCACCACAGTGAACCGGCGAGGCAGGCCATGAGCAGCGTTCTGGTTGTCACGGGCGCGAGCGCTGGCATCGGCGCTGCGACGGCGCGGATCGCAGCCTTTTCGGGCTGGAACCGCATCGTCGTGCACTACAGTCAGGACAAGGCAGGCGCGGAAGCCACCGCCGCCATGGTCGAAAGCATGGGCGCGCAGGCCTACCTGATCCAGGCGGATGTGTCGAAACCCAAGGCCGTTGAAAAGATGTTCCGCAAGGTGGCGGACCTGAAACCCGGGCGCATGGGGTTGGTGAACAACGCCGGTATCGTGTCGCAGGCAGGCGGGCTGATGGATCTGACCCCGGACCGCGTGAAACACGTCTTTGCAGTGAACGTCTTTGGCGCCATCGAAGTGGCCCGGCAAGCGGTCATGATCATGCGCGCCTGGGAGCAGGGCGGCGCGATCGTCAACGTCTCCTCCGCGGCGGCGCGACTGGGCAGTGCGGGGCAATACGTGGATTATGCCGCCTCCAAGGGGGCCATCGACACGCTGACGCTGGGCCTTGCGGATGAGCTGGCCCCCGAAGGCATCCGGGTCAATGCCATCCGACCGGGGCTGATCGACACGGCGATCCACGCCAAGGGCGGCGACCCCGGACGCCTCGACCGCATCGGGGCCACGCCGCCGCTGGGACGTCCGGGCACCGTGGAGGAATGCGCCGAAAGCATCCTCTGGCTGCTGTCGGACCGGGCGTCTTACGTGACAAGGGCGATCCTGGACGTCACCGGAGGGCGCTGACCACAGGGTCCAAGCGGGGCCCAAACGGGGCCAAAGTGGAGCCAGAACGGGACGAGAGCGAGATCAGAACGGGGCCGGCCAAAGCGGCCAGCGCGGTGCATCCCTCGCAGGCCAAACCGGTCGGGCGGCCCCCAGCCCGGTCTTCGCCGATGCGGGCTTTCACTTTCTGGCCAGACAGTGCTACCCCGCCGCCGACAGCCTCTTTCCAAAGGGGCGCAACCCAGACCAAGACCGCCCTGCCCTCTTTCTTGCCACCCGCCTTTCTTGCCACCCGTCGGGCCTCGCGCCCAACCAGACCGACACGCCCTGATCTGACCGGAGCCAAAATGGCCAAAGCCACCCCCCGTTTTGTCTGCAAATCCTGCGGCGCCACCGGTACGAAATGGTCCGGGCGGTGCGATA
>JBELMB010000035.1:0-17846 GCA_042088665.1 Sagittula sp. | reverse complement strand
ATTTCTTCAAGCGGGTATCGGGAGGGCGTTGCCCTTGTGTCTGCTCGGTGCACTGGCGCGGCCTTTTGAAACCGGCATGAAGGTGTGGGCCACCAATGGCGAGACCGCCGAATGACGCAGGATGTGGGCATCGTCTCTCAGAAGAGCCGCCTGCGTCAGATCCGGTGTTTCGCCACCGTGGCCCGCATGAAAAGCTCTGTCGCCGTGGCCGAGACCCTAGGGCCGACCCAACCCGCCGTCAGCCGGCGCGTTCGTGAGTTCGAACAGATCCCCGGTCATCCGTTGTTTGACCGCGCGACGCGGGGGGGTAGGGGCTGACGAGCCGTGGCCGGGAATTCCCGGATGCGGCGGGCTCCGGAGTGTTGCAGATCTGGCAGGGCACAAGGGCGGTCATGGATGGCGACGGCCGTGGAACGCGCCCGGATGGAGCGGGCTTTTGGCATGCAGGGGCGTGACCTTTTTGGCGAAGACAGGAACGCGGCGGCGCTCATCCAGTATGCCCACCCAAAGCCCATGGATCAGATCGGCCTGCCGCCGAACATCCACAGGCTGCGTGACGCGCGGTTGCGGCTGTCCGTGGTGCAGGGCGTTGTGGCGGGGGCCGTCTGGCAGGGTCTCTGTGACACGGACTCTTGTGGTAAGGGACAGGCCGACGGGGCGAAATCCCACCCGATTTCCCGGGTCCGTCATGCCATCGGGACAGTGCAATGTCCTGTGGTGGCAGCGCAGGCCAACGCAGCTTTTGACCCGGCCGCCAGAGAGATCAAAATTGATCTGTCAACAAAGTTTGATCGCAAGGCCGCGTCAGGTGAGGTAACGGGGGCCATGCGATACGAAACAGACATGTCCATTGCCCGCCACTGCGCAAACTGGCCCCTGATCGACAGACCCGGTGGTGATGCCGCGGGCAGAGTTCCGCACACGGGGCTTTCGCGCGACCCGTCAGCCGACCCTGCGGGTGGCCCCGATGTCTGATCTGCGGTCGCGACTGTTTCCGGCACGGCATTGGATCGGCGGCGTGAGCGGCGCAACCCTGCGGGCCGATGCCTTTGCCGGGTTTTCCAACGCGGCGATTGTCATACCGCAGGGCGTGGCCTTTGCCACCATTGCCGGGCTGCCACCGGAGATGGGCCTTTATACGGCGATGCTGACAGCGGCCATCGCGGCCTTTTGGGGATCGTCCATGGTGATGATCTCTGGTCCCACGACAGCGATTTCTGCCGTGCTCTTTGCGACGCTGCAGGACATGGCCCCCGCGGGGACACCGCGGTTTGTCGAACTTGCGCTGTTGATCACCATCCTCGTGGGGCTGATCCAGCTGGTTGCGGGGCTGGCGCGGCTGGGCGGGTTGGTGTCTTTCGTGTCGCATTCCGTGATGACGGCTTTTACCGCGGCGGCGGCCATCCTGATTGCGGTCTCGCAACTGCCCGGGGCGCTGGGTCTTTCGGTCGAAGGCGGTGGCAATGTCATCGAGCGGCTCAGCGCATTGAGCCACGGGATCTCTGGCGTGTCTTCCCTGTCGGTCCTGATCGCCGGGGTGACGCTGGCCTCGGTCGTGCTGTTGCAGACCTTTGCGCGCATGCTGCCGGGGTTTCTGATTGCGCTGATCCTTGGTGCTGTCCTGTGCCATCTGCTGGACGGGGCGGGGCAGGGCGTGGCCATGGTCGGGGCGGTCGATGCCGCATTTCCCAGCTTTGCGCCACCGTCCTTGCAGGTCAGCGACATCGGCACATTGCTGCCCGGGGCGCTGGCGATTGCGCTGGTCGGCCTGCTGGAGGCGATCTCGATCGGTCGGGCCTTTGCCGTGCGACGCAGGGAAAAGTTCGACGCCAATCAGGAAATGCTGGGGCAGGGGCTGTCGAATGCGGTGGGCGGGCTGTTCCAGTGTTACGCCGGGTCCGGGTCCTTTACCCGCAGCGGCGTAAACGCGGAGGCGGGCGCGCGCACGCCGTTGGCGGGACTGTTGTCGAGCGTCTTTCTCGCCGCGGCGCTGCTGTTGTTCTCGGATTACATCCGGTTCATTCCGGTGCCGGCGATGGCGGGGCTGATCCTCTATGTGGCGTGGCGGTTGATCGATGTTGCAGAGGTGCGCCGCGTGCTGCGCACCTCGCGCCCCGAGACGCTGATCCTCGTGGCGACGCTGCTGGCCGGTTTGATGGTCGAACTGGATTTCGCCATCTATGTCGGCGTCATCGCGTCCTTTGCGGTGTTCATCTACGAAAGCTCGCACCCGTCGATCCGGGTCAGCGCGCCGGTGGTCAGCGCATCGGGCCGCAGGAAGTTCCGCAACGCGGATCTGCATGGCATTCCGGAGTGTCCGCAGGTCGTGACGGTGCGTCTGGACGGGCCGCTGTATTTCGGTTCGGTCGAACATGTGGAACATGAGTTCGAAAAGCTGCGGGCCATGCGGCCTGCGCAGCACCACGTGATCTTTTACCTCAAGGGGGTTGGCAAGATCGATCTGGCCGGTGCGGATTTCCTGATCCACGCCATACGGGAGATCCGCGCAGGGGGCGGATCCTTTCATATCGTTGCACTTTTCCCGCCGCTGCTGGAAAGCCTGCGGCGCTTTCACGTGATCGACGAGATCGGTGAGGACCATTTGCACATCTCCAAGGGGGATGCGCTTGCCGCGGTGATCGGCGAGATTGATCTGTCGATTTGCGCGGGCTGCACGCGCCGTGTTTTTGTCGAATGTTCGGACCTGCCGGGGGCAGAGCGGGCGTAAAGGCGCGTCGCCGAAACGGGCCACCGGCCGCCGCATCCTCTGGACCATTGCCCTGTTGGCCTGCGTGGCTCTCTGGTCGCGGGCGCGCGCGGTGCAGACAGGCAGCGATCGCCTCTGCCGGGTGCCGGACCTCGATCCAACCGACCACCTTTGCAAAACGCAAAAGGCCCCCCGGGTCGTGGGGGGCCTTTCGGTGAGGCGCCTGAGCGGGCGCCGGTGTCTGTCTCAGAACTGCAAGCGCACTTGCGCCGTCAGACCGCTGCCGCGGGTCTCTTCGGAGAAGCGGGTGTCCACGCGCACGGAGGCATCAAGCTGGCGGGCGGCAAGCGCCGAGCCCGTCTCGAAGATCGCGGTGTAGTTCATGCCAAAGCTCACTTCGCCATACCCGCCAAGCGCATCGGTGGTGACCTCGGTGCTGGACCCGTCGGAATCGCGTGACAGCACAGAGGTCACATCGCCCGCGAACTCATTGTAATAGGTGCCGGTCACGAAATAGGTGGCCGCCGAGTTGCCGCCCGGCAGGATCATCTGCTGCGACAGTGTCGCGCCGACAAAGCCGAGACGTTGTTCGATATCGCGCACCTCCAGCGTCAGGTCGTCCGAGGTCAGGGTCGGATCCTGCCCGATGGACACGTCATCCACCGAGATGTTGGAGAACGAAAAGCCCGCCGAGGGTGTCAGGTTCAGGCGCCGCGCCTCGTTCAGGGTCACGCTGTAGCTCAGGCTGCCTTGCAGGGTGCTGCCCTGGCTGTCGAATTCCTGATCTTCCAGCCCGATGCCGCCCGCGGCCATCGTCAGATCCTCGTCAAGATCAAAGCGGGTGTTGTCCATCCGCAGGCCGAGGTCGCCAAACAGGCGTCCACGCGCCGCCGAGAGGTAAATCCCGCCGTAGGTCTGGTCAAAGGCGCTGTTGATATTGCTGGTCGTGATGCCATTGAAGGAGACCGGCGTCGTCGAAGACCCGCCATTGATCCCCATGGTGATCCCGTAGGCGAGATCCCACGCGCCGCCCCCGACACCTCGACACGAACGGTCGATGCCCAACTGCAAGCCGCGGTAGGACAGGTCCACTTCCGCTTCGCTGGAGGCGCCGCTTTGCGCGGATGAGCCATAGGTTGCCATGGCGCTGCCACCGATGCCACGCGCCCATGTGCCGATGGCGCAGGGATCGTCGCCGGGTGCCAGAAGCGGCGTGACCAGCGCGGCAGAGGGCCGGTTGACCACGGAGGATATGATCGACTGCGTTGCAGAGATCGCCGCGGGCACGGCACCAAGGCCGGGATTGGCGGCGAGCACGGCCTGGATCTCTGTGCCGGTGTTCACCTGTGCGGCAACCAGCGCATTCGAGGCCGACAGCGTGCCGGTAAAGCCGGAGGTGTCCGCGCCTTCGACGACGGTGGTGGTCTGGCCAAGCTGCAGCCCGCCGACGTTCAGCGTGCCGCCACCTGTGACGACGCCGCTCGATGTGAGCTTTGAAGCCTGATCGAATGAGACTTCGCCGTCCAGCACCGCGTCGCCGGAGACCGTGGCATCCGCCGTCAGCGCAAGCGTGCCGGAGCCGTTGTTGGTCAGGGCGCCGTTCACCGTGCCCCCGGAGGCGCCGATGGTGGTCGTGCCGGAGTTGACCAGCGCGCCGACCGTCCCGTCGAGGTTCAGCGTGCCGCCCGCCGCGTTGGTGACATCATTGGCGATGGTGCCCTGCACGGTGGTGATGGCTTCGTTCTGGACGATACTGTCCAGCGTTGCGCCGCTTGCCACTGTCAGGGAGCCGCCGGTGACATTGGTCTGGCCGTTGACCGTGGTCGAGCCGGAGGCCACGTTGGTGGTGCCGCTGCTGATCAGCGTGTTGCTCACGGTGCCGCCGCTCAGGGTGGTGGTGCCCGAAGTGTTGGTCAGGTTGTTCGCCGTGCCGCCGCTGAAGGTCATCGTGCCGCCGGAGCTGACGAGATCCCCCACAGAGCCGCTGTTCTGGACAAAGCTTGCACCGGTGTTCACGGTTGTCCCGGCCAGAACGCCGCCGGAGTTGGTCACGGATCCGCCGGTCACCGAGGTCGCGCCCGTGACGCTCGCGCCGCCCGAGACGGTGGTCGCACCGGAGACGTTCGAAAGCCCGCTTGCCGAGCCACCTGACAAGGTGAACGTCCCGCCGTTGTTGGTCACGGCGCCGGACGTGCCCGTGGTCTGCTGGTAGGTGGTGCCGGCGCCGATGGACACCGTGCCAACGGTCGCGCCGCCGTTCGAGATGCTGCCGCCGGTGATGGTGGTGGCGCCGCTGACGGTGCCCGAGGTCAGCGTCGCGCTGCCTGCGGTCTGTGTCAGGCTGGCGATCGTCGCGCCAGCAAGCTCAAACATGGCACTGTTCTGCACGTGCCCCACGGAGCCGTTGGTCATGCGCAATGTGCCGCCGCTGACGGTGGTGGTCCCGGAGTAGGTGTTTGCCCCCGACAGCGTCAGGCTGCCGGTGCCGGAATGCGTCAGCCCGCCGCTGCCCGACAGGATGCCGGAGAAGGTCGTCGTGGCCGCGCCGCCAATGGTCAGCGTGTTTGCGCCAAGGGCCACGGATCCGCTGCCGGCGAGGCTGGCGACGGTTTCCGCGCCGCCAAGGTTCATGGTGCCGGTCACGGTCAGGCCCGCGGCATCGTTGATGCGGTCTGCGCCCACCGTGGTCAGCGTGGCAGGGCCGTCCACCGTGACGCTGTTCGTGCCGGTCAGGGCAGCGTTCAGGGTCAGGGTCCCGGCGCTGACGGTCGTCGTGCCGGAGTAGGCCGCGACCGTGTCGATGGCGACGGTGCCGTCACCGGTCTTGAGCAGACTGGTCGCGCCGCCGGAGCCATCGGAGATCGCGCCGGACACGGTCAGGGTCGCCCCCGCGTCGGCGTTGGCGGTGATCGTGGTCGCGGCAGAGGCGCTGCCGGTGATCGCCCCGCTGAGGGTCAGCTGACCCGTGCTGGACAGGCCGAGGGCCGCGCCATTGGCGATGATGTTGCTGCTCACCGTCGAGTTGGTCGAGGTGCTGGCCACGCCGCTGGCCAGTTGCAGCGTGCCTCCGGACAGGATGTGGTCCCCCGCCAGCGACACCGAGCCCAGCGTGAACGTGCCATCGACGACCACGGTCTGGGTCGCGGTGCCCAAGGTGAAATCCGCGTCTTCGCCGACGGTGTCGGGCACATCAGGTCCGGACCAGTTGCCCGGAACGCTCCAGGCTGCGCCATCGGCGCCGACCCATGTCTGTGCCAGAGCAGGCGCAAAGGCCGCCGCGGCGACAAGAGCTGTGGATGCCATGAGAAGAGTGGAGCGACGGTTCTTTGGTATGCGCACCAAGAAACCCCGCAATCCTGCGCGATTTTGTGTCATGTCTGCTGCCTCAAGGTTTATTTTTTTTCAGAAATAGCAAACCGGGGCGGTCTCAGGTTAACTAAAAATTCAGAATTACGGCTTGAACGGGCGGTGTTGCATATCTGCAAAGCCGCTGCGCCGGTCGGGCGCGCTGCAAGTCGGGTCAGGCCTTGTCGCGCGCGGTGCTGTGCCCGCTGGGGCCATGCCCATGAACCGGGACTGATTTGGTGGGTCGGCTCATCTTGTGGGGCTGTTCCTCGCAGGGGTCAACAGACCGGAGATGGTCGACGCTTTCATGCTGTCCGATTTGACGGGGCAGGCTGGGGGCTGCCCGCCTGTCACGCGCATTTGAGGGGTGTCGCGGTGGCGCGCCAGCGATGAAAAACCAGCTGTAAGGAGACCGGTTCGATTGCGTTTCGAGCGCTGCGCCATGTAGTGTTCGGCTCATGGCAAACCAATCAAACCCCCTCTTCGCGGCACGTCTGAACGCTTTCAAGATCGGCGCAGCCGACTATTGGCCGGGCAAGAACGCGATCACCACCGCGGATCTGTTGGCAAGGGCGGCCACGGCCGGTCTGACGGCGGCTGATCTGAACTATCCCGATCATTTCGTGGATGACACGCCAGCGGATCTGACGCGCGCCTTGCGGGACAACGGGATGGCGTTGAACGGAATGGCGATGCGCTATTACACCGACGCTGGATACAAGCTGGGCGCTTTCACCCATCCGGATCCCAAGGTGCGCCGGGCGGCGATTGACGAGACAAAGCGCGGGCTGGACGTTCTGGCCGAGATGGGGGGGACGCTGATGACCCTCTGGATGGGGCAGGACGGTTTCGACTATTCGTTCCAGATGGATTATGCGCGGGCCTGGGCGGCGACGATTGACGCCATGGCCGAGGTCGCGGACCACAACCCGCAGATCGATATCGCGCTGGAATACAAACCAAATGAGCCGCGCGCCTTTGCGATGATGCCGGACGCCGCCACCACGTTGCTCGCGATCAAGGAGATCGGTCGCGCGAACACCGGCGTGACGCTGGATTTTGCCCATGTGCTGTATGCGGATGAGATGCCGGCCTTTGCTGCCGCCCTTGTGGCCCGTCATTCCCGCATTCTGGGCGTGCATCTGAACGACGGCTATGGCAAGTGGGACAACGGTTTGATGGTCGGGGCCGTGCATCCGGTTCAAACGGTTGAATTGTTGGTGGAACTTGAGCGCGCAGGCTATGATGGCGCGATCTATTTCGACACGTTTCCCGATCACTCGGGTCTTGACCCTGTGGAAGAGGCGCGCACCAATATCGACGTGGTGCAGCGGTTGCGGGCCACGGCGGCACGTTTGGTCGCGGACCCCGATCTTCGGGCCGCCATCGCACGTCAGGACGCACCCGTTGCCATGCGGCTGGTGCAGGCGGCGATGCTGGCGTGAGCGTTCTGGTGGCAGGCGCCTTGCATCTGGATGTGGTGTTGACCGCGCCACATCTGCCCGCGCTGGATGAAACGGTTGTCGGCTCTGGCGTGTCTTATGTGTTTGGCGGCAAAGGTGGCAATCAGGCGATTGCTGCTGCGCGCATGGGGGCGCAGGTGCACTTCGCCGGGCGCACGGGACGCGATGCGTTTGGCGAGATGATCCGCGCCGCCTTTGCCACCAGCACCGTGAACATCACGCAGCTTCAGCAGGATCCGGGTCCCAGTGGCATGAGCGCGGCCATCGTGAATGCTGACGGCGACTATGGGGCGGTCATCGTATCGGCGGCCAATCTCAACATCGAGGCCGAGGTCATCACCATTCCCGCGGGCTGTGCCATCGTGGTGTTGCAGAATGAAATTCCGGAGCAGGTCAATCTTGTCCTCGCGCAAAAAGCGAAGGCTGCCGGGGCGCGGGTCTGGCTGAATGCCGCACCGGCGCGGCCCCTGTCCGCGGATTTGGTCACACTGGTGGATCTGCTGATCGTGAACCGGGTCGAGGCCGCGTTTTACAGCGATCAGGCCGGGGCGGTGCCCGTGCTTACGACACTGGGGGGAGACGGGGTCTTGTATCAGGGCCAGACCACTCCCGGTTTTGGCGTTGATGTGGTCTCGACCCATGGCGCGGGGGATTGTTTTGTCGGCGCGCTTGCAGCCGATGTGGCGGCGGGCGTCGAGATCGCGGAGGCCATTGGATTTGCGCAGGCGGCGGCTGCGCTGCATGTCTCGTCCGGATTGGCGGAGCGACGCGACATGGACCGCCAGTCGGTCGAGGCGTTCCGCGAAAGGCACGCGCGCCGGTAGCGCCATGGTCTCCGGGGGAAGCGCATGACAAACCCGGCGCGGCCCTTTTGGGCCACAAAGGAGACGGCCTGTCGTCACCCTGGATGACACTGGGGGCGTATCCGGGCCGGGCCGTGGGGCCACAGCCTGTCGATGCCGGGTCACGTGTGTTTGTCAGACGCCGTAGTCCGCGAACTTGCTGAGCGTCTGGTCGATCTGCGCGTCGTCAAGGATCACCGGATCCCCGATTTGCAGGGCCTGACAATACTGGCGGGCCAGGGTTTCCAGTTCCACCGCGCGCCACATCGCCTTTTCGAGCGTTGCCCCGGCAGTGATCATGCCATGGTTGGCAAGCAGGCATCCGCTGCGGTCGCGCATGGCCTCCAGCGCCATGTCTGCCAGTTCGGCGGTGCCATAGGTGCTGTAGTCCGAGCAGCGCACATCATTCCCGCCAAAGGCCGCGACCATGTAGTGGCAGGCCGGAATGGGTTTGCGCAAAATGGCAAGGGTTGTGCAAAAGGGCGGATGGGCATGCACGACCGCGTTGAATTCCGGACGATGTTTGAGGATCTGCCAATGGAAGCGCCATTCCGAGGAAGGCTGGTGCGTGCCATCCCAATCCCCTGTCATCTCGCCTGAAAGATCGAAAGAACAGAGCATGTCCGGCGTCAAATGCGGATAAGGGATCGAGGTCGGGGTCATCAGAACCCTGTTCCCCACACGCATGGAGATATTGCCCGACGTCCCTTGGTTCAGACCGCTGGAATTCAATTCGAGACAGGCATCGATGATGCTCTGCCGGATGTCGGTTTCAGAAGGCATCCTGCTCTCCTCCGGTCGTGTTCTGTGCGTTGTGCACCCACATTGCATAGTAGTCTGCCAGCCCGTCGATGTGCAACTTGGGGGCGGGCGCAAGCGGGATGTCGGCCATGCGACCGGGCAGGGCCAAAAGCGCTGCGCCGCGCGCGCTGCCCGCATCCCCATGCGCCGCAAGAATGTCACGGTTGGGCAAGAGTGCGTCCAGCAGGGCCACGAACACCGCATTCTCGGCAAACACCCCGTCGACAACGACCCGTCGCGTGTCGCCAAGGCGGTCCAGCGTGAAGGCGGTCATCATTGCCGTGTACAAGGTGGCAAGGCTGATGCGCTCCGGCGCTGACAGATCCGTCTTGCCAAGGATCCTGCCGCGCCCGCCTGTGTCGGGCATCGGGCCACCGCTGACGGTGAAGGACGGCAGCGCCATCACACCTGCGGTGATCAGCGCCACGACGGTCTCGATAGAGGGGGTGGCGGTGTTGTCTTGTCCGGCAATGCGCCTGAACTCTTCACCCCCCATAAAGCGGGCGCTGGCAATCGGCGTGCCGTCGATTTTGACATTGGCGACCTGATCCCGGGACGGGTCGAGGGTGTCCAGATCGGCACCGGAGTCAAAGGCGATGATCCAGGTGCCTGTGGACAGCAGGACCAGGGGTTCGAGGTGCGCAAATTGCAGGTAGCTGGCGCTGCTGTCGTGGATGCCACACAAGACCTGCCCCCGCCCCGTCAGCGGCAGCGCCTGCGCAGGGCCCAGAACCCGTGCGGCAGGGGTGAGGGGGGCAACCAGATCAGCCCAGCCGCGGGACTTTGCCAGCGCGCTGAAATCAGCGCGTTGGGGCGCCCAAAGGTGGGATTGTGCGCCCAGCGATGTCATCTCGCTGGAGGTGACACCGCAGAGACGAAAGGCCATGTACTGGGCATAGGGGAGAATTTCGCGCACCCGTGCAAAGGCTGCCGGGTGCGCCATCTCCAACCAAAGGATCTGACGGGCAAGGGTCAAGGCACCGGGATTTGTCGGCGCAAAGACTTCTGAAAAGGCAGGCTCGATCCTTGCATAGGCCTTGGCCACGTCCTCTGGCACCGGGCTGAGGTAGCTCATGACGGGAAACACCAGCTCCTGCGTCTCGTCCAACAAGGCAATCGCGGAGCCATGCGTGCAGGGCACGATCACATCGACGGGCACCTCTCGGTCCAGGTCGGCGATGGTCTGCCTGGCAAAGCGGACCGTGTCCTCGACGGCGAGGCAAGCGTAGTCTGCGCCATCATATCGCGGTGTTTCGCGTGACCGTCGCGCGATCAAGTCGAAGTTGGGCGCGTATTGGGCGATGTAGGTATTCGTGGCACCGACATCGACGACGACGACACTTTGAATACTTTCGGTTGATGTGTTCACGCAGGCCACCTCTGGCACTTACCCGGAGTGCTTTGCATGCCATGCTACAGCGATCTTGCCCGGAAGCTCAAAGCCTTGTTTCGACTGTTTGTGTGCGGTGATTTCGCATCTGGGAGGCTGTTCACACCTTTGCTGGCAAGGGGGCATCGTTTGTCGATGCCGCCTTTGGTTGCCGGGTTCCTTGCGCTTGGGAAGGCAAAGAAAAACGCGGCGGCCTTCCTTGCTTTGGGTCCTTTCGCGATCATCGGTCACGTGCCAAAGAAAGGCATGTCCCAGATCCCGGCCTTCGAGGTCTCACCCCTTGGCCGTGGCCAATGGGGTGAGACGCGCGACCTCTGTCGCCATCCCGCCGAGCGCCATGGTGTCCAACACCGGCTCGATGGGCTTGTAGGCACGAGGCGCTTCTTCGGCGAGCCGCCGGGCCGCCTCCTTGCGCAGATCGGTGCGGGCCCTGTCCAGGTCGATCGGGGTCACAACCCGGGGGGCGTCGACCGTCAACTGTGCCCGCGCTGCGTTACGCTTTAGCACGCGCCCGGCCCCATGCGGTGCACTGGCGAGGCAATCTCGATTGCCCAGCCCCTTGAGCAGCGCGCTGGACGTCCCCATGGACCCCGGCACGATCACAGGTGTGCCGCAGGAGAACGGTCCGGTCGCTTTGCCCGCGAGGGCCGGGCAGGCGCCCTTGCGGTGCAAGACGGTGCCATCCTGCTGGTGCCAGATCAGGTTGTGCGGCAGGTCATGCACGAGGCGCCACCCCACCGGTCGGTCAAGCACCTCCGCCAGCGCCCGGCGTGTCATCAGCGACAAGATCACACGGTTGAGCATGGCAAAGCGGGCTGCGGCCACCATATCCGCCAGATACCCAAGCCCGAGGTCCGCATGCGGTCCGGTCACGGGAAGCGGCAGAAAGCCCCCCTTTGGCCGCCGCAGACCCGGTGGAAAGCGGTTCTGCAACCGGGTGCCGTGCACGTTGACCACCGCGCGCCCCAGTCCCACGGAACCGGAGTGCACCATCACGCCGACGGCCCCGTCCGAAAGCCCCCAGTTCCACGCTGCCGTGCCATCGGTGATGCGCGTGACCGTCTGCAATTCGACGAAATGGTTGCCACCGCCAATCGTGCCAAGCAGTTGGTCGCGGGACGGGCCTTTGCGGTCCGCGGGCACGATCCATTCGTTGAACGGGCTGCCCGGTGTCACCGTGCCAAACGGATCATGGACCCGGGCAGCGAGGTCCTTGGCAATGTCGCAAGGCGCGTCTTCCCACACCCCCCGCAAAAAGGCCGGGTCAAGGGCGCTCAGCCCTTCTGACAAGAGAGCATGGCGCGCCTCGGGCGTCGCCACAACGGTGCGCCCGCCTTCAAAGAACGCATGGCGCAGCCGCCGCGCCAGATCCGGCCACGTCGATGCGATGTCACTGGCGGACACGCCCTCGAGCACGGCAAACGCCATCCCGCAGCCAATGTCGTTCCCGATGGCGTTGGGCAGCACGGCGTCTTGCATCTCGAGTGCGATGCCGACGGGCAGCGGGGCGCCACGGTGAAAGTCAGGTGTGAGCACGGCACGAGAGACCGATGCCTGCGGACCGAGGAATTCGGCCTCGCGGAGGTCATTCACCGCTTGGGCAATGTGATCCACAGCCACGAGGGATTTCACCGAAGCGCGGTCTGTTTCAACCGCCTCAGTGGCATAGGGCTGGTCGTCAACAGAGAGCCCGCTGACACGTGAGCGGACCTCGTCAACGCGAACGAGTTTGGTCATGATCTTGTCTCCAATATACCGACGGGGTCAGCAGCCGCGGTGATACGAAGACGGCTGCTGCGTAATCTGGATTGGCCAAAAAGTCAACGGGCGCGTGGTTTGGCCGCTGCCAGCAGGGCAGATCGATTGATGTTTGCGCGGCACTGTACCGGGTTGCGATCACAGACTACTGTTCCTCATGACGGACACTCATGTCCTGTTGCCGGATCGAACACCCGGGCTCGGCTTTGCTGGGCCCATTCCGCGAGGAGAACCAAATGCTTACAGTCCACGGGCGCGCGACGTCGAGCAACGTGCAGGCGGTCATGTGGCTGGTTGCCGAATTGGGCATCGACCACAGGCGGCTGGATGTGGGGGGCGCGTTCGGTGGCACTGCCGAGCCACGGTTTCTCGAAATGAACCCGAACGCGAGGGTGCCGGTGATCGAGGACGACACCGTCACGTTGTTCGAAAGTCAGGCGATCCTGCGCTATCTCGCCGCGCGCCACCAAGCAGAGGGGCTTTGGCCATCGGATCCCGTTTTGCGGGCGCCCGTGGACCAGTGGATGGAATGGTCCAAGGTGAATGTCGCCCCGGCCGTGATCTACAAGGTCTTCTGGCAGCTTGTGCGCACAAGCGCTGCGGACCGGAACCTTGACCTCCTGGCCGAAGGCGAAGCAGAGCTGAAGGCATTGATGCGCATGGCCGAGGGACAAATCGCCAAAGGCGGGTGGCTGGCAGGCCCAGAGATGACCTTGGCCGACATAACGTTTGGCACACAGTTGTTTCGCTATTTCACGGTGCCTTTTGACCGCGCGGATTTGCCGAACCTGCGCGCCTACTACGACCGTTTGTGCAGGCGCCCGGCTTATGCGGAACACGTGATGGTGTCGTTCGACTCGCTGCGTGTGCCCGGCGCCTGATTGGTGTCTGTATGACCAGAGAGTGTTGCCATGATCCCATGGCGGCAAATCCACCTCATGGGCGGTAAAGGATCGACAACAGGCCAACCCGGCACTGTTCAAGAAGCAGCCAAACCACCTGTCGGAACATGACAACACTGCGCCATCAGAGCACGGGCTGCGCCTGTGAAGGACGGGATGTGAACGTCGGTTCGGTCCACTGTCTCTGGCGAACTGCCTTGCAAGGCGTGGGTCGCCACCGCGACAGCGGGCTGCTTTGCCCTCCGCCGGTGAAGCAGGATTGCGGGGCTTGTGTTCAGAGCCATTCCTTGCCACCTCATGGCGGGTCCCGGTTCGAACCCAAGGCAGCAAGAGGCGTCAAACATGCGCGACTCTCTCGTCATAAACACCCTTGATGTGCCCGGCGGTGGGCGGATCGGGCTTTGTGCCTGCCCGGGGCGGAGCGACGCGCGCTTTGGCACGCGGGATTTGACCGCCGATTTGCAGGACATCGCAGAGTGGCGTGCAGACAAGATCGTGACGCTTGTCGAACGGCGGGAATTTGTCCCGCTCGGCGTTCCCGACCTGGATCGGCTGGCGCTGGGGGCGGGTCACCTGTGGCACCATTTCCCTGTGCCCGACATGCAGCCGCCCGATGCGCTGGGGCGGCGGCGCTGGGGGCTATTGGTGCAGGGACTGTCCCGGGATCTCGCCGCCGGCCAGAGCGTTCTGCTGCATTGCGCGGCGGGTCTTGGGCGCACGGGCACCGTGGCTGCCGCCTGCCTGATCGCCTTGGGCGACACGCCTGAGCGGGCCATTGCCAGTGTGCGGGCCGTTCGTCCCGGCGCCATTGAGTCGGAGTCACAAGTTGCTTTTTTGAGCGATCTGGAGCGCGTGCTCCCCGTGCTTTGACCCTCAAAGCGGCGGGTTTGATCCCAAATCACAATTGTCATATTTGTTACGCATCACTGTTACACAGCCTGCTTAGTCACCCCCCCGAAGCGCAGGGGGATGCATTGCTAAACGTCGACAGCGTCACAAAACAGTTTGGTGAAGTCAGCGCGGTAAAAGACCTGTCTTTTACAGCGGACAAGCCCCAAATCATTGGCATCATCGGCCGTTCCGGTGCCGGGAAATCAACGTTCCTGCGTGTGATGAACCGCATGAACGACGCCACAAGCGGTGAAATCGTCGTAGACGGCACGAATGTGCTTGCACTGCGCGGTCGGGCCAAAATGGACTGGCAGCGCAACTGCGCGATGATCTTTCAGCAGTTCAACCTCGTGCCGCGTCTGGATGTCCTGACCAACGTCATCCTTGGACGGTTGAACCAGCAATCCACGCTGCGCTCGTCGCTGATGTTCTTCACCAAGGCCGAGCGCCACGAAGCGCTGCGCCTGCTGGAACGTTTTGGCGTCGCCGAGACGGCCTTGCAGCGTGCCGAGACGCTGTCAGGCGGGCAGCAGCAGCGTGTGGCGATCTGCCGGGCGATGATGCAGCAGCCCAAGTTCATCCTCGCGGATGAGCCGATCGCCTCGCTGGACCCGCTCAACGCGCGCCTCGTCATGGAAGCCTTGTCCAAGATCAACCGCGAAGAAAAAATCACCGTGATCTGCAACCTGCACACACTCGACACGGCGCGCACCTATTGCGACCGGGTGATCGGGATGCGTGCCGGGGAAAAGGTGTTTGATGACGTGCCCGCAGCGCTGACCGATGCGCAGGCGCGCGACATCTACGGCGCCGAGGCAGATGACGCATTCGAGGGCTCGATCACATCGACTTCGCTCGGGGATGTATCCACGCCCGAGCCACAGCGTGTCGCCGCCGATATTGGCGCGCACTAACGGATCGGCGCTCCTTTTGCCGATGACTTGTATCTTCTGGGAGAGACAACAATGACCACCATCATGACCCGCGTCGTCGCCGCTTTCGCGGCATCCGCAATCGCGTCGACAGCTGCCGTGGCCGAAGTGGCCTACGAAGGCCCGACCTTTGACATGTCCGCCATTCAGGACAGCTTCAACATCGGCCACCTCGGCGACGAAGCCGCGCAGGACATCATCGCGCGCAACGCTTGCCTCGAAGACTACGTCGAAGCGGCGTTTGGCGTCCCTGCCAAGACCTTTACGTTCAAGGACTACGCCGGCACCATGGAATCCTTTGCCGGTGGCAACCTGGACTACACATGGTTTGGCGCGTCGGGCTACGCTGGCCTGTACCTGCAGGACCCCGAAGCGGGTGAGCCGGTCATGACCCGCATGCAGCCCACCGGCGACACCGGCTACTACTCCGTGATGGTCGCGCGTGCCGACAGCGGCATCGAGACGCTGGAAGACATGGCCGGCAAGTCCCTCGGCTTTGCTGACCCGAACTCCACTTCCGGTTACCTGATCCCCTCCATCGAACTGGTTGACCAGGTCGGCGAACTGGATTCGTTCTTCTCCGAGACAGGGTTTCAGGGCGGCCACGAGAACGGCGTTCTGGCAATGCTGAACGGCGACGTTGACGCGGCTGTGACCTGGGTTTCCGGCGTTGGCGCATGGGAAGAGGGCTACACCTCCGGCAACCTGCGCAAGATGGTCGACAAGGGCATCCTGAACATGGACGACATCGTTCAGATCTGGTCCTCCAACCTGATCCCGAACGGCCCGATCGTGATGAAGAAGTCCCTGCCGCAGGAAGCCAAGGACACAATGGTCGGCATGCAGCAGTGGATCCTGGAAAACGATCCGGTCTGCAACGAGAACATCGCAGCCGGCATCGTGAAGGCATGGGTCCCCGTCGACCACTCCTTCTACGAAGTCATCGTGAAGGCCCGTCAGGCCAAGATCGAAGCCGCAAAGGCCAACTGATCGTTGCCGGTGCGCCCTTGGGGCGCACCACATACCACGGATGCGCAGGGGGTCCTGCGCATCTTTCCTTTGGTCTGTGAGGTGTCATGACCGCTGTTCTGCCAGAGCATCTGCAATCTCTCGAGACGCGTATGCACGCGCTTCAACGGCGCAAGTCGACATATACGATCATCGGCATCACCATCACGGCTGCGATTGTCCTGTTTGGCATCGATATGGCCAACGAGTCGAACGCGACGCCCTTCAGTCAGGGCATCGTCAAGATTTTCGACTTCCCCCGGGACATGTTCGCGCTGTCCTGGGAACTTGGGTTTGCCCGTTGGTTCAGCCGGGTGCTGGAGTTCTTTCCGGACTTGTTGCTGACGCTGAACATGGCGCTGCTGTCGACGTTCCTCGGCTTTGTCTGCGCGGTTGTGGCGGCCTGCTTTGCGTCCAACAACCTGATCAAAAGCAAGGCGGTTGTTCTGTTCACGCGCCGAATGCTCGATCTGTTCCGGTCCTTTCCGGAAATCGTGATCGCATTGGTGCTGCTGTATCTGATGGGCAAAAGCCTGCTGCCCGCGATCTTTGCGATCTGGATCCACACCGTGGGCGCATTGGGCAAGCTCTTCTCCGAGGCCATCGAGAACATCGACACCAAGCCGTTGGAAGGGTTGGAGTCGACCGGGGCGTCCTGGATCAGCCGCGTGCGTTTTGGCGTGATGCCGCAGGTCATGCCGCTGTTCTTTTCCTACGGAATCCTGCGCCTTGAGATCAATGTGCGCGCCTCGACCATCCTTGGGTTCTTTGGCGCAGGCGGCATCGGCCAGGCACTGTCGAACAACATCCAGTGGCGCGATGGCGGTCGGGTTACGGCGATCTTCGTGCTGCTCGTCGTGACGATCATCCTGCTCGACTATCTGTCTGATTGGATCCGCTCGAGACTGATTGGGAACAAACAATGAGCAACGTGATGTCCCCCGAGGCCTTTGACACCAAGGCCGCCGAAATCGATCAGGTCGCCAAACGCCACAGGCTTTGGTTCTTTGGCGTGATGGCCGTCATCCTGACCTATCTGGCCATTTCATGGGTGCAGTTCGACGTGGGCAGCCTGCGCGAAAAATGGCGCCCGGATCGTGCCGCGCTGTTCGTGCTCGACACCTATGCGCACAAAGACCACATCACCATGCGCTGGAGCGATCCGTCGGAGGTCGTTGTGGCCTTCGAAGGCGGGCACCGCGAGGTCTATGACCCCAAGCCTGAATGGTTTTCCGACGACAGCGACGGCGGGCGCACGGTCACCTTTGGCAACGGCGGAGAAGTGACGCTGTACGACACCCATGTCGTGATGGATTGGCCGGGGGCCGATCAGATCTACACGATGCGCCGCAACGCGGACGACACGCCGGTCGTGGACGGATTTGTACGCCCCATCTGGGTGGACCGGGATCTGGTCAACGATTATCTGGCCGATGGCCGCTGGTTTGACGGGTTGCCGGACGACATTCGCCCGGACACCACTGGCCCCATGAGCGGTCAGGAATGGGCCAAGCTGCGCCGCGACTTGACCGATCTGGGGCTGGACCAGCCCGAGGGTCTTCCCAAGTGGCTGCGGGTCACCGAGAACAAGGTGGAAATTCGCCCCTCGCTGTATGAACGCGTTCAGGTCGGCACGCTGAAGGTGGAATTGCACCGCTACCAAGTGGGTTGGGCCTACTTCTGGTTCGACTTTGACAGCCCGCTCAGGGAGTACGGCTTTTTCAGCGGTGTCGCGTTGATGTTCTCACCGGACCGTGTGGTGCCGGAGATGTCGAATGCGGCTCTGGTCTGGACCGAATTCCGCGAC
>JBELMB010000214.1:0-8592 GCA_042088665.1 Sagittula sp. | reverse complement strand
GCTCAACAGCAGCAGGACCAGTGCAAGACGCGCTCTGCGGGACAGCGGCCCCGACCGGCGCAATACGGATTTTCTAGGACCTTGAGCCATTTGGCGCAGGATAGGGCGGCCTTGGGGTGCGCTCAAGTCAGGCGAGGCTGAGCGCTTCGGTCAGATGGGCGAAAAGACGCGCACCGTCTTCGTTGCCATGAGCGGGCTCAAGCGCACGCTCGGGATGGGGCATCATGCCCAGCACCCTGCGGTTTTCCGACAACACCCCGGCGATGTCGCGGGCCGAGCCATTGGGATTGTCGCCGTAGCGGATCGCGACACGCCCTTCGCCCTCAAGCTGGTCGAGCGTGGTCTCATCGGCAAAGTAATTGCCGTCGTGATGCGCGATGGGCAGGGCGATCCGGGTTCCGGCACCGTAGCCTTCGGTGTAGGGCGACATGCCTTCGACCTGCAGCGGGACGGTCCGGCAGATGTATTTCAGGCCCGCGTTGCGCAACAGCGCGCCGGGCAGCAGGCCGGTTTCCGTCAGCACCTGAAAGCCGTTGCAGACACCCAGCGCATAGCCGCCGCGGTCTGCATGGGCCTTGACCGCCCCCACAATCGGCGCATTGGCCGCGATGGCGCCGCAGCGCAGGTAGTCGCCAAAAGAAAAGCCCCCGGGGATCCCGACGATGTCCACGTCGCCGGGCAGGTCGCGGTCCTTGTGCCAGACCCGCGTGACCGCGAAGCCCGCGTGGTCAAAGGCGCGTTCAAGATCGCGGTCGCAGTTCGACCCCGGAAAGACAATGACGGCGGCTTTCATCGAAGAGGATCCTTTTTCCGGTGCCCCGGCGCTGCGGGTGTCGCCGCTGCCGTGGGGCTGGTCAATTGGCGCGGTCTGACACGCAGGCCTGCCCTCGCTTACCCCAGCGCGGTCAGGCCATCAAGCGGGCGGCGGCATCGTGGCATCCAGAGGGCGCGTGTCATGCGGCCAGACATGTGGCGGCGTCACTTGCGGCACGACCTCAAACTTCGGAGCATGGGGCCAAAGGGAAGTGTTCCTTCAGGCCGCGGTCATGTCGATGCTGAAGCTTTCGATCACTGTGTTCGCGAGCAGCTTTTCACACATGGCGGTGACCGTGTCCTCGGTCGTGCCATCGGCAAGCACCAGCTCGATCACCTTGCCCTGCCGCACGGATCCGACGCCCTCGAACCCCAATGCGCCCAGCGCGTGGCGCACCGCTTCGCCCTGAGGGTCCAGCACTCCGGTTTTCAGCATCACATGCACACGCACTTTCATCGCGCTCTCCTCATGGCTTTGGTAGCGCGGTGGAACCGTATTCAGCAGCGCATTGCAAGTCGAAAGCGCGGCACGGGCCTGCGGTGCCGGGCGCTGTCCGCCTATTCAGAGTTCCCGCGCCGCAAGACCTCGCCCGCGTCAGGCTCCACCCGGAAGGCCCCGGCGCGATTGCCGCTGAGGTCGTTGTTCTCGTAGACCCCACCGGCACCGGCGCGCAGGCGGATGGCCTCATAGGCGTTGTCGCGGATCACATTGCCACGCACGATGGGCGCGGAGTCGCCTTTGACCGAAATCCCGTAGAAGGCATTGCTGTGGATCTCGTTGTCCTGCAACACGCCCGCCCCCCCGCTGTGAATATAGACGCCGGATTGCGCGCCATCATGGATCTGGTTGCCCAGCACCTCGGGGGCGGCGCCGGTCTTGATTTCAAGACCGGACAGCGCGTTGCCCCAGATCCTGTTGCCCTCGATCCGTGCGGTGGCGCCATCGCTGACGAGGATCCCACCCTTGCGACCATGACGCAGGACATTGTTGCGGATCACCACGTCCCGTGCAGCCTGAACCTGAACCGCGGAGAGGGTATTGTCGTGAAACGTGTTGTCCTCGAACAGGCCCCCGCCGCCGGTGGTCACAAGGATCCCTGCCCCACCGCCATCGCGCAAGATGTTGCCGCGCACCGTTGGTCGCCCGCCGTTCCGGACCTCGAAGCCCGCGCGCGCATTGCCGGACAGGGTGTTGCCCTCAAAGAGCGCCAGCGCGCCGGTGGTCACCAGCACTCCGGTCTGGCTGTCGCGAATCTGGTTGTCGCGCAGGATCGCGCTGTCCGCGGTGTGCACGGCAAGCGCCACCCCGCTGCGCGATGTCAGCACGCTGTTGTCCAGCGTCACACTGCCTGACGCGATTTCGACGGCGTGAAAGCCCTTTGACGGGGCGCGGCTCCCGTCCTGGATCACCGTCAGGCCCGAGATCCGTCCCGAGGCCGCGGTCCATCGCAGCGCCGTTGCGTCGCGGACCCGGATGACAATGTCCGCAACGGCGCCCTGTCCACGCAGGTTCAGCGGTTTGTCCACCACCAGCGGCGCCGTGTAGATCCCGGGAAAGACGTCGATCTGCGCCCCGGGGTAGGCTGCGCCAATCGCTGCGGCCAGACTGGTGAAATCCCCGGCCCCCGACGGGTCTACGGTCAGCGCCGTGCCGTTGTCAGGCCGGGACACCGGTTCGGGACCGGCTTCGGCCCCTGATGAAGGTGCCGCGCAGGCGCGTGTGAGATAACGCCGGGCAAGACCCGCAAAGACGTCTGCCCCACAGGCAGAGAGATAGGCCTCGTACCCCGCGCAGCCATGCGGCTTTGCCTCCAGCCACAGCGCGCGGCAGGCGTCGCCTTGTGGTGCCGAGGCGGCGGGGCGCGGGGCTGGATCCGGCGCTATGGCCGGGCTTGCGGCCTGTCCCGTGCCGGTAAGCACCTGGCTGTTGGCAAGGATGCGCGCCATCGGGATGGCCATGTTCAGACCTGACAGGCTGTCACCCGCATGATGCAGGCCGACGACGCGCTTGTCCGACAGGCGGATCACCGGCGAGCCGGAGTTGCCGCCCAGCGTGTCACAGCTGTGCATCAGCTTGCCTTCACCGGAAATGGCAGGCGATGCCGCCGCACAGCCCTCTCGAGAGATGTGCATGACCTGCCCCTTGGGGTGGCCTATGACCCAGAGGAACTCTGCATCCTCGGGCGTCTCAGCGGTCAGCGCCAGGGTGCCGTATCGTGACGCCGGATCGCCAAAGACCCGCAACACGGTGTAATCGAGCGCGCGGCTCGTCTCGACGATCTCGGGGGAGACGGTGTAGCGGTCTACCCCCTCTGAGCGACCCGGCGCGATGTAGCCTGCAACGAATTGCGCCGCACTGACACCACTGCCATCCGCCGGGGCGTCCATGCCCGGCACGCAGTGGTGGTTGGTCAGGATGTGCTGATCATCAACCAGGAAAGCCGTGCAGAACCCGGTTCGCCCGTCTTCAAAGAGGATGTCCAGCCGCCCGATCGGACGCCCAAGGCGCACCGCGGGGCTGTCGACGCCATATTTGACGATCGGCTCGTTCTTGTAGGCGCCAAATGCCTGTTCCAGCGTGAGACCGGACCCATTGGTGCTTTGCCGCGGCATGATGACGATCTTGCCGAAATCCGCAGGATCAAATGCGGCGGGTCCGGTCTGGGTCAGGACAGGGGTGGCAAGGGTCTGGCCCGCCGATTGCCCCATGGGCGGCACCGACCCGGGGGGCTGCGTCTGTGCATTGGCCTTGCCGGTGACGATGGACATCCCGAAAAGCGCGAGACAGAAACCTAGATACAATGGGATCGCGGCGCGCATGGGGCCTCCTGCAAAAACATTCTGTGCGCAGGCTAGCGTGGCCACAGGTCAGCCGCCAAGTCCCGTATTCCTTGCTTTGCAGACAGATCTGCCTTCGGTTTGGCCTTAGCAAAGCCTTGACCCTTCGACGCTAGGACAGCGTCTGACATGGACGCAATCCCGGGCAGGGCTGACAAGACGTGGAAAGGCATTGGCTATCAGTGATCGAAACTCTGGCGCCAGACCTGAGCAAGGTCCGTCTGACCGAGGGCATGTGGCCTCTTTCATCTACACCCGTAGCTGCGGACCACGGGCCAGTGGGCCCGCTTCCCGCGCCGAACACCTGGGTTTGCGCCAGAGGCTCCATTCAGCCGCGCGGGTCATTGGATGCATTCACTGGCTCTGTTCAACAGCTCCCGTCACTGGCCCTGTCCGCTGGCCCTGTCCACGGGTCGTACCCACTGGCCCTATCCACTGGCCCTATCCACTGGCCCTATCCACTGGCCCCCATTCAGCGGCCCTGCGCAAAAGTGCCGCGGCGCGGCGTGTTGCAACCCGACGCCACGATGCATACAAAGGTATACAAGCCGGGAGACCCGTGAATCGCCCCTCCCTCCCCCTCTGATCAGCACGTCACACAGCGGAATGAGCCATGAGCCTGTACACAGATTACCTGACCGAAATCGCAACCCGCAAGGAACAGGGGCTGAACCCCAAGCCCATCGATGATGGCGATCTGACCGCCGAAGTGATCGACCACATCCGGGACACGCAAAGCGAACATCGCGACGATTGCCTTGGATTCTTCATCTACAACACGCTGCCCGGCACCACGAGCGCCGCAGGCGTCAAGGCCCGGTTCCTCAAGGAGATCATCCTCGGCACCGCGGTTGTCGATGAGATCACGCCGACCTTCGCCTTTGAGCTGCTGTCGCACATGAAGGGCGGCCCCTCCGTCGAAGTGTTGCTGGACATCGCGCTTGGCGATGATGAGACCATGGCCCGCGATGCCGCCGAAGTGCTCAAGACACAGGTCTTTCTCTACGAGGCGGACACTGATCGCCTGACCGCGGCCTACAAGGCCGGCAATGCCATCGCCGCAGATCTGCTGCAAAGCTACTCCGACGCGGAGTTCTTTACCAAGCTTCCGGAGATCGACGAAGAGGTCAAGGTTGTGACCTATATCGCGGCAGAGGGGGACATCTCCACCGACCTGCTGTCCCCGGGCAACCAGGCGCATTCGCGGGCGGATCGCGAATTGCACGGCAAATGCCTGATCACCGAAGCCGCGCAGAAACACATCGAAGATCTCAAGCTGCAGCACCCGGACAAGCAGGTCATGCTGGTGGCCGAAAAGGGCACCATGGGTGTCGGGTCCTCGCGGATGTCCGGCGTGAACAACGTGGCGCTCTGGACCGGCAAGAAAGCCAGCGCCTATGTGCCCTTTGTGAACATCGCCCCCGTGGTGGCAGGCACAAACGGCATTTCGCCGATCTTCCTGACCACGGTCGGGGTGACCGGTGGCATCGGTGTCGACCTCAAGAACTGGGTCAAGAAGATGGGCGAGGACGGCAAGCCGATCCTCAACAATGACGGCAGCCCGATCCTCGAACAGAAGTATTCCGTTGAAACCGGCACCGTGCTGACCATCAACACCAAAACGAAGAAGCTTTACGCCGAAGACACCAACGAAGAGCTGGTGGACATGGCCGGTTCCTTCACACCGCAGAAGATGGAATTCATGAAGGCGGGCGGGTCTTACGCCATCGTCTTTGGCAAGAAACTGCAGACATATGCCTGCGAAACGCTGGGTATTCCGCTGAAATCTGCCTTTGCCCCGTCAAAGGAAATCAGCCACGCGGATCAAGGCCTGACCGCGGTCGAAAAGATCTTTAACGCCAACGCTGTGGGCGTGACACCGGGCACGGTTCTGCACGCCGGATCGGACGTGCGGGTCAAGGTCAACATCGTGGGCTCGCAGGACACCACCGGCCCGATGACCGCACAGGAACTGGAGGCGATGGCCGCCACGGTGCTCTCTCCCTCCGTGGACGGGGCCTATCAGTCCGGCTGTCACACCGCGTCGGTCTGGGACGCCAAGGCGCAGGCCAACACGCCCAAGCTGATGGCCTTCATGCATAAATTCGGCCTGATCACCGGACGTGACCCGAAAGGCGTCTATCACGCCATGACGGATGTGATTCACAAGGTGCTCAACGACATCACGGTCAGTGACTGGGACATCATCATTGGCGGCGACAGCCACACGCGCATGTCCAAGGGCGTGGCCTTTGGCGCAGACAGCGGCACAGTGGCGCTGGCGCTGGCCACGGGTGAGGCGACCATGCCCGTCCCGGATTCGGTCAAGGTCACCTTCAAGGGACAGATGGCCGATCACATGGACTTCCGCGATGTGGTGCATGCCACACAGGCGCAGATGCTGGAGCAGCACGGCGACAACGTCTTTCAGGGCCGCATCATCGAAGTGCACATCGGCACGCTGCTTGCCGATCAGGCCTTTACCTTCACCGACTGGACAGCAGAGATGAAGGCAAAGGCCTCCATCTGCATCTCGGATGACGCGACGCTGATCGAAAGCCTCGAGATCGCCAAGTCGCGCATCCAGATCATGATCGACAAGGGCATGGAAAACGACGCACAGATGCTGGCCGGGCTGATTGCACGGGCCGACGCACGCATCGCGGAAATCCGCTCCGGCGAGAAACCCGCGCTGATGCCCGACGACACGGCCAGGTATTTCGCCGAAGTGGTTGTCGATCTGGACCAGATCAACGAACCGATGATCGCGGACCCGGACGTGAACAACATCGACGTCTCCAAGCGCTACACCCACGACACGATCCGCCCGATCTCTTTCTACAAGGCGGAAAAGAAGATTGATCTGGGCTTTGTCGGCTCCTGCATGGTGCACAAGGGCGACATCAAGATCGTCGCCCAGATGCTGCGCAACCTTGAAGCCGCGCAGGGCGATGTGGAGTTCAAGGCACCGCTGGTCGTGGCCGCCCCCACCTACAACATCATCGACGAGTTGAAGGCAGAGGGCGACTGGGATGTGCTGAAGAAATACTCCGGCTTCGAATTCGACGACAGCGCCCCGAAGAAGGCCGCGCGCACCGAGTATGAGAATATCCTCTATCTCGAGCGTCCGGGCTGTAACCTGTGCATGGGCAATCAGGAAAAGGCCGCAAAGGGCGACACGGTCATGGCCACCTCGACACGCCTCTTCCAGGGCCGCGTCGTGGCGGACAGCGACAGCAAGAAGGGCGAAAGCCTGCTGGGGTCCACCCCCGTGGTGGTGTTGTCCGCGATCCTTGGCCGCACGCCGACGCTGGAGGAGTACAAAGTGGCTGTCGAGGGCATCGATCTGACAAAATTCGCCCCCCCGACCGCCAAGCCCGGCGTGTCACGGTCGGTGCATTTCTGATCGTGCCAGATTGCGCGCAGATCAGGGCGGTCACACTCCGGACCGCCTGACCGCAGAAACAAAGCGCCACCGGCCTGTCACGGGCCGGTGGCGTTCTTTTTCGGAAACTGACAACCAAAGAGGCCGCAGAACGGTCTTGTCGTTTACGCACCGGGTCCAGCGTTTTGCGGCCTACACTCACGCCGAGAGCAGTTGATCCCGTCCAAGGTCATGACCCTACAGGTGAGACCGTGGTCCGTTCGCAGCACAGAACCCCGGAAAATGCCACGCACAGAACGCTGTGCGCTGCCGCGCGGCCAAGGCGGGCGCTCACAACCGCGAAGCGGCCCGGTTGAGATGGACCGCTCTTGATTTGACCGGCCCGACCAAGACCGGCCCCATCGCATCAGAAGCTCAAGCGCGCTGGCCGATCCCGCACCAGCCTAGACAACCCGCGCGCACACCGTCCCACAGCAGAGCCTTTGGCCCGCGCCCACTCAGCCCCCCGCGATCCCCGCCACATTGACGTAAAGCGCATAGACGGAATGGCTCGCCGCCATGAACAAGCGAGAGTTGGCACGACCACCAAAACAAAGGTTCGCGCAGCGTTCCGGCAGCACGATGCGTCCAATCGGTGTGCCGTCAGAGGCGAACACCATGACGCCGTCGAGTTCGGCATCCCCCATGCCCCAACCGCACCATAGGTTGCCTTGCACATCGACCCGGAACCCATCCGGCGTGCCCGGCCCCGCGTCGATCAGCACCCGCTTGCCGGTGATCGTCTTGCCATCCTCCGCCATATCGTAGGCAAGGATCTTGCGGTTGGGCACGCCCCGGCTTTCGACGATGTAGAGCATCTCCTCACCGGGCGAAAAAGCCAGACCATTGGGGCCTAGAATGTCGTCAGCGACGATGCTGGCCTGCCCGGTCTCCGGGTCCAGCCGGTAGACATTCTGGCCCTGCTCTGGCGCGGCCTTGTGCCCTTCGTAGTTGCCAGAAATGCCGAATGGCGGGTCGGTGAACCAGATCGACCCATCCGATTTGACAACCACGTCATTTGGCGAATTGAGCGGACGGCCCTCAAAGCTGTCGATCAGAACGGTGATGGTGCCGTCATATTCCGTCCGCGTGACGCGGCGGCCGCCGTGTTCGCAGGTGATCAGGCGCCCTTGCCGATCACGCGTCTGCCCATTGGAAAAAGTCGAGGGCGAACGGAAAGGCGCAGAGTGGCCCGTGGTCTCGTCCCAGCGCATGATGCGGTTGTTGGGAATGTCGCTCCACAGCAGGTAGCGACCATCACCGAACCACACGGGCCCTTCGCACCAGCGACACCCGGTATAAAGACGCTCCACTCCCGCGAGAGGCAGGCGCAGGGCGTCGAACCTGGGGTCCAGTGAAATGACCGAAGGATCCGGATACCGGGTGGACGGTTTCCAATCGGAATTGTCTGACATCTCTTGCCTTTCTTGCGCTCTGACCTGCTCACGACCAGTCCGTAACCCAAAGCGCTTACCAAAGCAAAAAAAGCAACTCAGCTCTCTAGCGTTCCGAGTCTG